>NZ_JAYKTS010000002.1 GCF_037024155.1 Bacillus sp. 2205SS5-2 | reverse complement strand
CGGTTTCGTAAACGGGGTTTTATCCACCAAAAAAGAGGCGACCTCAGACCTGCATTAACAGGATGAACGGTTTAATGCATCATTAAACCGCTAGACCCCATTTTCATTCATTGCGGTGTCTGACAGGACATGGGGTTTCGTATACTTTGTTGCTCTTGACACAAAGAAAAAGCAGGCAGTAGGGTTTTTTCGATTGATTTCTTCCTTGTTATCTAGAAATGAAGAATTTTTCATTAGGAAGAGAGCACGAAGTCATACAAGTCAAAGGTTTCCTTCTTATTCGAAGCCTCTTTTCGTATACATTGTGGCTATTTCATCTGATTTTTGACTAAATCCACCTTTTCACTGTTAATTTCTATCAAAAACAGACGAAATGATGCCCGAAACAAAGCTATATCATAGATAATAAACTGATACGAAAAGCCACAATCTTTGCGAAAACAGCCTTTATTTATTATATCGATCATAACCTCCACTCACTCCTATCAACGCATTTTGAAATGATTAGGGATTCTGCCTATCTGTATCAAGTATAAGACGAGCTAGCTGTGAGGTTGCTCTTTGACCTTTTAGACGACTTGGCTTATGTCCTCAAGCCACTCGCGCCTGCAGCTAGTCTAGAAGCACATTCAAAAAAACAACAACCGTATCGGATGTTGTTTTCAAGGATTATCCTATTTATAAAGAGTAACAAGCATGATTCCAAGAACTCGTTGGTAAATTTCATTAAATTGAGATAGAGGTAATGGATTAATTCCTCTTCCTAACTCAATCGTAAAACCTGCTTTCTGAAATTCCTTAATAAACCAATCTTTATACCCAGCATAACTGTCAACATATCGAATGGACTTATATCCACTGACCCGAGAAAAATCATCTGCAAGTTCTTCAGATTCTTGCGGTTCAAGCCCTTCATATCCCCAGTAGAATTCTTCTCCCTGAGTGTGAAAAGCAAGCATTCTATCAAATTTTCGGGTGTTCGCCAGTTTCTCCATTGCGATGGATTCAGGTTCTGATAACGGTTTATAACCTGGGAAATCACGTGGAGCTGGAGCTTTCTCTTCCTTACGCTCTTTTTCTAGCTCCCATTTCGCGGGATACTGATTATTTAAATCTACTCCTCTTATATTAGCTTTCCATTTTGAAAAATCATTACTGCCTTTATTGATTTTCACTAACTTTTCTCTATCCGCGGAAGGTGCTCCATTTATAACTAAATTAACTCCATCCGGATTGACCATTGGAACAATGGATAGGGACGTAGATAAATAGAGTGGGAGTGGGGATATACCTCTTATGTTACTACTATTCGTTAACGCTAATAAATAGTCATTCAAGAAAGTCATAACAATTGGTGTCGTAATCCATTCATTTGCATGAAAAGAACCGTTGAAATTTATTTTTTTATTACCTTTACCTATGATTAATTCATACAAAGGTAAACCTTGTACACTTTTCCCAATTTCCTTAATATCTACAAATGGATACACCGCTTTTAATTCATCGATATTTTGTCTTAACGCTTGAAAATCATATGCACTTTTTCCCTCCACAATTGGAGAAATTACTCGTTTCGGAAGGTTTATTCTTTCCCCAATGGGTAGTGAATTTGGGTTTTGCTTTTGATTTAATAGCAACAAAGCATCTACATTGACATTCCGTGCCGATGCTAGTTTCCAAAAAGTATCTCCTCGCTTTACAGAATACCGTTGCAAGGTAAAGCCTGGTATTTGTAATTCTTGACCGATTTGCAATGAAGATGGATCAACATCAGAATTTGAGTCTTTAATTAATTCATATGGAATGTAAAAAAGTTGACCATAGTACCATAGTGAATCACCTCGACGAACAGACACCTTCATACACTTCTTCCCTCCTTCATCCTTCCCTAATAATACGTGTATGAAGTTAGAATGAGAACATGACAGAAAAATGAAAATGCCTGCATCAACTGCAGGCATTTTCGAGTGTTAATTATTGTGCTGCTGGCATAAGTTCCTCTTCTTCGTAAAAGCGAAGAAGATCGCCGTAAATGATTTTGTCGGAGTAATCAAGTTCCTCGTTCGCTCGCTCTATAAACGGCTCACAGGCACTCATATCGGTTTCTGACCCCGTTTCCTTATCCCAACAAACTTCTCCAGCATAGACATGATCCTTTGTAATAAAACGACCGTCTCGAAGAATCGTGAAATTTTCATGATCTTCTGAGAATAAATCTGTACCGAATTGCAAATCACCAAACGATTCAATACCAAGCAAATGTAGCAATGTTGGACGAATGTCAATTTGGCCACTTACATCAGAAATCACTTCTCCTTCTTCACCCGGAATATGAATGATAAAAGGAACCTTTTGTAGCTCAGTCGAGACAAATGGCGTTACTTCTTCCCCAAGATACTGCGACATCGCTTCATTATGATTTTCAGAAATACCATAATGATCGCCATACATCACGATTATAGAATCTTCATAAATACCTGAGTCTTTTAAATCTTGAATAAAGACTTTTAACGATTCATCCAAATATCTTACCGTTTGGAAATAACGGTTCAGCGTACCTGAATTTGAATCAAACTCATCAATCAGAATATCTTCTTCATCTAAATAAAATGGATGGTGGTTTGTTAAAGTAAGCATTTTTGTATAAAAAGGCTTAGGCATTTGTTTCATATGTTCAACTGACTGTTCAAAGAAAGGAATATCTTTCAAACCCCAGTTAACCGAATTTTCTGGTAGAACTTCGTAGTCCGTCATAGAATAAAAACGCTGATAGCCTAATGAGTCGTACATAATATCTCGGTTCCAGAAGCTTTTATTATTCGCATGCATCGCAGAAGTAAAATAACCATTATCATTTAATCTTTCTGTTAAGGAATTGAATTCATTTCCGGAATGTGTAAAAAATACGGCTCCCCTACCTAATGGATAAAGTGAGTTATCTAGAATGAACTCTGAATCCGAAGTTTTACCTTGCTCAGTTTGGTGATAAAAATTTTCAAAATACGTACTTTCGCCAATAAAATCATTCAAGAATGGGGTAATTTCCTGCCCATTCATCGTATCATTGATTACGAAGTTTTGTAGGGATTCCAATGTAATAACAATAACATTTTTATCTTTCGCTATCCCAAACATCTCTTCATTAGGAGCAGAATAATTGGAGGCAACATTGTTATCAATTTCTACCAATTCACTTCCATCTGCAAGTGCTCTCTGTGCAGATGATTTAGATTGTAAAAACACATCATATAAATGGTAATTATACGTTCCAATGTTTTTCACTAATATTTCACGATCAAATGTACGAGTTAATAGCTGAGGTCTTTCCGTTTCAGCAAGCCCAAGGTTAAAGAACATAGTGGCTATTGCCACTAAAAAATAAGCTCGTCGTTGCGTGGAGGAGATCGCTTTAAAGGAAACCCATTTAGGCTTCATCTTCATAATAAACGCCAAAATTACGACATCCGTAAAGAAAAACAAGTCAGTCCATTGAGCGATTTCACCAGCAGAATTACCCAAATCCGCAAAATTGCTTGTTTGGAACAAAACAGGCAATGTAAGAAAATCAGTGAAAAAACGATAAAAAGCGACGTTTCCATATAGAATCACTGATAAAATTAAACTAACAAAAAAGATATATCGATTTCGTTTTTTGTCCTTTTTCATTAATAAACCTAATCCAAAAACAAATAACAAAAAGCTTATCGGATTAATAAACAAAATAAATTCCTGCATCGTATTTTCAATATCAATATCAAAACTAGTTTTATAGACTATAAACGTTTTCAACCATACTAACACGGTCGCAAGAAGCACAAGTGACACGCTTGGCCATTTCCACTTCGTCATAAACATTACCTCCTAATATCAGTTGTAACTTTTTTGAATGTGTTTTTTACAAATTCAGGATATCTACAGTACAACCATGATTTATCTTAATACTTTTTTTACAAAAATGCAAACACCTCTTAAAATATTTTGGATAGAATTATAGATTAGATAATATTAATTACCTCTCCTTATTAGACGAATAAATCCTTAAAAAGTTTCATTTATTTCTTTTTAAAGAATAAATTAGGTCTATAGTCACTGAAAACTAAAAAGAGCTTCCCGCCAATTAGACTGAGAAACTCTCTTTATCTATAATAATTCATATTAAGATCGTAATACAATTATTTTAACTTGTTTTTGACTAACCAGCCGGCACCAATTACACCCGCTTCGTTCTCAAGTGTTGCAATAGCTAAAACTGTTGATGTAGCAACCGTTGGAAATGCAAATTTTTCAAAATAACTTTTCACAGGAATTAATAAGGTCTCTCCTGCTTTTGATACGCCCCCACCAAGTACAATTTTCTCTGGATTTAACGCATTGCCTAAATTTGCTAAGGTAAGACCTAAATAAAAAGCTAAGCGATCGATAATCTCAAGAGCTACTGTATCTTTTTCTCTTGCAGCGTCAAATACACTTTTAGCAGAAAGAGCACCCTTTTCAGAAAGAATGGAGGTAAGTATTGAATGCTCTTTTGTATATTGAAGAGCTTCAACAGCTAAACGAACCACCCCTGTCGCGGAAGCTACAGTTTCTAAGCAGCCCATTTTTCCACAATTACACTGAAAACCATTTTCGGGCATGACCGTTATGTGGCCAATTTCTCCACCTGCGCCTCTTGCTCCGTGTACGATGTCTCCATTTGTGATAATACCTCCGCCAACACCAGTACCTAGTGTTACACAGACAAGATCTTTTGCCCCATTTCCTGCCCCTTTCCACATTTCACCAAGGGCTGCACAGTTTGCATCGTTATCAATGACCGCTTGTAATCCGGATTCGATTTCAAGCATATCACGTAAAGGTGTATTTTTCTCCCAACCTAAATTTACCGCTTCATAGATAATACCCTTATCCATGTCTACTGGGCCCGGTGCACCCATGCCGATTCCAAGAAGTCTTGATTTCACTTGATTTAACTCTTCCAGCTTTTCATCAATCGCTTTGGCAATATTTATGACAATATTCTTCCCATTATTCGAGACATCCGTTGGAATTTCCCATTTTTCGATCATTTCCCCATATACATTTAAAAATGCTAGTTTTGTTGTTGTACCACCTAAATCGACAGCAGCAATCCATTTTTCACTCATCATTGTCACCCTATTTCTTGGTATCGAGTTTTTTTTGTATTTCTTGACGGAGTAGCAGTAAGCCCATTTGATAGTCTCTTGGTTCTACTAACTGAGAACGCCAAAGCTCCTTCAATTCTTCTTCCATTAATTGCAGATCGGCCACTCGGTCCCCTATGTAGATAAAAGTTCCGTATCTTTTTAATAGCTGCTGAACGTCATAAATCGTTTTCATTTTATCACCAGCTTCTCATTAAATATTCTCTTAAAGTATAGAGGAAAACGATTGCATCGACAAGCTTCCTCAACAAAAAACCTTAAACTGACAAAATTTAAGGTTTAATGTTCACAAAAATTAATAAGTGAAAGTTCCATCTGAAAATGGGGTACATACCATCTTTGAAATTTTTCGATTCAACAAAAATCCTGTTGAGTTTTGTTACAGTTTCCTTGTTTCCACAATTAGGTTAGTAATGGCTCAACCTCTTAAGGCATTATTACCCGTTTGTATACGGCTCTTTTCGTATACATTGTGGCTATTTCATCTGATTTTTGATTAAATCGCCCATTTCACTGTTGATGCCCGAAACAAAGCGAAAACAGCCTTGAATAAAATTAACGATCTGGATCACGCGGATGTAAAAATCTTGGTCGACGATTTTTTAATGGTATTGGTGAGCGCAACAATACATCACGTAAAGCTCGATAGTTAAATGGGATGAATGGCCATAAATATGGAACTCCAAATGATTTCATTCTGGCTAGACCGATAACCCATAGAGCTAATCCAATAATCAAACCTGGCAAGCCAAAAATCGCAGTCAAAATTAACAAGGCTATTCTAACGAGCCGATTCGCCAACCCCATTTCGTAACTCGGTGTTGCAAATGTACCAATCGCCGCAATTGCCAAATACATAATCACTTCATTAATAAATAATCCTACTTCAACCGCAACCTGTCCAATCATTAAAGCCGCCACTAAACCGAGAGCAGTTGCCAAGGAAGAAGGCGTATGAATAGCAGCCATCCTAAGCATATCAATTCCTATTTCAATGAGGAGAAATTGAAAAACCAAAGGAATTTGTCCTATATCAGTTGGACCGACAAACTGGAGTGCTTTAGGAAGAAATTCAGGGTTGGTTGCGAGGAGATACCATAATGGTAGTAAAAAAACAGAACCCCATACTGCAAGAAAGCGAACAAAGCGTAAATAAGCCCCCACCATTGGCTTATTTCGGTATTCTTCCGCATGTTGTAAATGGTGCCAGAAAGTAGTGGGTGTAATCATTACACTTGGTGAACCATCAACCATAATACAAATATGTCCCTCAAAAAGGTGAGAAGCTGCTGTATCCGGTCTTTCCGTATAGCGAACCATCGGATATGGGTTCCAGTGTTGCCCCGAGATAAATTCTTCTAGTGTTTTTTCCCCCATTGGCAAACCATCAGTATCAATCTGCTGTAAAGACTGCTTTATTTTTTTCACAAGCTCAGCGTCTGCTATATCCTCTAAATAACAAACGACAATATCGGTTTTTGATCTTCTTCCAATCTGCATATATTCCATCCGGAGGGAGCGGTCTCGAATTCGTCTTCTGGTTAGAGCTGTATTAAATACAAGCGTCTCTACAAAACCATCCCTCGAGCCGCGAACAACTCTTTCAATATCAGGTTCTTGAGGACCCCTTACTGGATATGTTCTGGCGTCTATCAGGATAATTTTATCTAACCCCTCGACTAGGAGAGCTGTTGGTCCAGCAAGCACTCCATCGATTACTGGCTGAAATTCCTCTACCACTTCTACTTCAACATAAGGTATATATGTTTTAATCAACTTATCCAGTGTATCATCCTCAAGTTGAGATGAGTCTAAACCTGCTAAGATCTTCATTAAATAATGAAGTATATCATCCTTGACGAAGCCATCTACCATAAACATCGCCATTTTTCGTTCAGCATAAAATAAATCTAATTGAATCACATCGAAGCTTTTATCAACCGCTAAAATATCATGCAAATAAGCGACATTTTCGTCAATATCTGTGGAGATTCTTGGCTTTTCTTGATTTTCCATCTACTCCACTCCTCTCGTCTCTCATTACCATCCATCATTGACAGCCACCTAAAAAAAAATACCTTTCTTTCATAAACTTTACTTCTCATTCATATGATGGCTCTAGAGTGGACAAACCAAGGAGAGTGAAGAAAATGACGAGAACCAAAAAAACGCTGTTTGTTGCCATTCTAGGGACGTTAATGATAGTCATTCTCTACCTTGCTTATTACTCAGCAAGTGTGAGAGAGAGCATCATTTTCTTTCCCATAGATGAAAAAGCTAATTTTATTTCCGCTGACACCTTATTAACACTAGAAAATAATAAAAAGGATATGCACTACCACGTGGACTGGAAAATTGGTTCTACGTTGGACCAAGAAGCCTATTTACGGCAGGATATCGGCTTCCTCTTTATGAACGGAAGATTGATGGGAACGATGAATGAGTGGTCACAAAAAACCGATCAAATTCTTGAAGAACAACAAATAAAAGGTAAGGAAAGTTCCCTATTACAATCTATTTCCTATCATTATGCCGAGATTCATAACCAAGAAGAAGAAATCACAAGCTCACAAATCATGTCTTCTGATACGTTATACGTAATTGATTCGAACTTTAGTCCCCTAAATTCGTTCCGAAAACCGAGTAATTCCACTGAAAAGGAATGGAAGAATATTGTGGATAAAGTAACATCCCAACAGTTAGATTTTGCTATCGAGCAAGCACTGAAAGAGAGCGGACTTCAGCAAGCTCATTATGATGTTTACTTCTTAACAGAATTAAGTGCATTCAATGATCAGCCTTTACCCTCCTTTACAAAATCCCAGACAGACCAGATCATTGGCAATCTTTGGGAAGGTCTATACAAAAATTATTTTCTCGGCTTACAAAAAAAAGATGGCACTACCATTAACCCCTTTGGCAGTACCATCCCTTTGATATTGATAAGTAAAGATCAATCTCATTTGTATGTTTTGATAAGTACGAAAGAGAACAATACAATTACTTTAAAGCAAATTATCTCGATTCCCTAAGATTTAGGAAAAGCCGATCAGATAGGCCACACAAAGAAGGAGCATACTCCCTAAGATAAAACCAATCTGCGTTTTAACATTTTTTTGATTTGGAAAATGAACCATTCCAGTTGCAATTATTCCACCAACCAGCCCACCAATATGCCCTGCATTGTCAATTCCTTGGATGGTGAACCCTAGTAATAGATTGATACTAATGATGACAATAACATTCATCCCCATGGTTCTAAAAAAGATTTGTGGATACATGATGCCAAAATACAACAACGCACCAAAACAACCAAAAATAGCCCCGCTGGCTCCCGCCGAAATATTCACTGTAAATAGAAAGCTTGCAATTGATCCAAACATCCCCGCTACTAAATAGATCCAAACAAAACGAAGATTTCCAAACATTCTTTCAACCTCGGATCCGATATAAAGTAAGGCAATGGAATTCATGACGAGGTGAAGTAGTCCGATATGCAGGAAAACCGGAGTAAAAAAACGCCACCACTCACCTTCTAGAATAAGTGGGTTATATTTTGCTCCATATTTGACAAGAACTCTGGAGTCCGTACTACCTCCTTGCCACTCTAGCCATAAAAACATCATAACTTGGAGGGCTAAAAATACATACGTAAAAAAAGGTTTGGACATGTGAAATAATTGATTATCTTGTTGCTGCTTTTTTTCTGCATGGTTCAGTGCTAAGGACTTAGAGATTCTTACATCCTCTTCTGAATACAACCTTTTATCTGAATAATCAATCATTACATCTGAATTCGTATACTCTCTCAACCTAGATAAACCAACCTGAATACCGGCATGATCGATTAAACACGTCTCCACTGTCACTTTTCTTTTAGCGGGAAAATGATAAGAATCTTTTAGCCATGTACAGTCATCTACTGGGGGATGTGTGGATAAATAAATATTCAATATCGTTAATTTTCTTCGTAAAAATTTCCGACGAATTCTTTCACCAATTGAACCCGTTTTTTGCAGATCTCTACGAATCCAATTGCTCCAATTAATGTCGTAACGTAGCAAACGAATAATGGGAGCCTGCTTATTGGACAGATTCTCTAGCCACAATTCATTTTGATTTTTTGACAAGCTTAAGATTCGATACTGCTTTTGTTGAAGAAAAAAGCTGGTAATCTCCCAAAATAAGTAATCTCCTTTTAAATCCACTATATCCTCTACTTTCATCACAGTTAACTCTATTACGTTAACTATAGCGAAAAACAAAGGTTAAAGTAAAGGAACAATCCTAAATAGAAACGGCTAATTAACAACTTAATAAATCCACTTAATCTTACTATAAGGCTCATTTCGTATACATTGTGGCTTTTGCATCTGATTTTTGATTAAAGAGCTCATTTCACTGATGATTCCCATCAAAAATAGACGAAATGTTGCCCGAAACAAAGCTATATCACCGTTTATAGACTGGTTCGAAAAGCAACAAACTTTGCGAAAATAGCCTACTATGAATCGGATTTCTTTTAGATATTTTTCTTCTTTATCTTCGCTTAATATACCAACACAAACAAATGATTAAAGTTATTCCTTCATCTAATAGCATTTAATGTCCGCTAAAATCAAAAATTATTTAAATGTACTTTGAATAAAAAACGATCGTAAATAGGGAATTCTCATGGACAGATTAACCATGTACTTTCGTATTGATGGATTTCCTAAAAGTGAATTTAGAATTCGAAAACGATATTTGTATAGTGTAGAAAATAACATAGACAACACAACCCATTTATAAATGTATCTCATGTTCATCCCTCCTATTCTCTAGTGTGTTTTATAAAGTTGTAATTATGTAAGAAAAATGAAAATCCTCCAAAATTCTTCTGCAAACGGCAGATGATTCCTTGAATAAGGAAAAAGAAGGATCCGCTTAATCCTTCTTTTCTCTTGTGTAGCTATATTTTTAATAAAACTGGTTTTATGGTTTCCTTTAAAACGGAGACAGATTTAGAGAATTGTTGCTTTTCTTGGTCATTCAACTCTAATTCTATCACTTTCTGAAGTCCATTTCGGTTCACAACTGCAGGAACCCCAATAAATATGTTATTTTCTCCATATTCTCCTGTGAGATAACTGGAAACGGTTAATATACTGCTCTCATTATTTAGAATGGCCTTTGTTAAACGCACAAGCCCCATTGCAATTCCGTAATAAGTTGCTCCTTTTCTTTCTATTATATGGTACGCAGCATCACGAACATTGATAAATAATTCATAAATATCTTCTTTATTATATTGAGGCTCATCATTCATCCAATCGAATATAGTTCGACCTCCGATATCCGCATGACTCCACACCGGTAATTCCGTATCTCCATGCTCTCCAATAATATAGGCATGAACATTTCTGGTATCAACATCAAAATATTCACCAAGCATATAACGAAAACGCGCCGTATCTAGAATGGTCCCAGAACCAATCACACGCTCCTTTGGTAGGCCCGAGAATTTCCATGTCATATACGTTAATATGTCTACTGGATTCGTCGCTACTATAAAGATACCATCAAAACCACTTTTCATTATATTTTCAACGATTTGTTTGAATATCATCGTGTTTTTCTCAACTAAATCTAACCGAGTTTCTCCTGGTTTTTGATTCGCCCCCGCCGTCAATACTACGACGTCGGCATGTTGGCAGTCTTGATAATTTCCATACCATATTTTTGTTGGGGATGCTGCGAAGGCTAGTCCGTGATTGAGGTCCATTGCATCTCCCTCGGCTTTCTTTTGATTAAGATCGACTAAAACTAGTTCTTCAGTGATACCCTGATTTAAAAGCGCAAAAGCATAGCTTGACCCTACAAAACCCGTCCCCACTAGCACTACACGATTACCTTTTTTTTTCATATAAAAACCTCCAGTTTGTACTATCCTATATCACAATAAAAGAAATTGACTAAGTATTATCAGAAGCCCTGAGATGACACTTGACGTAAAATTTACCACCTCGTTATTGATCCAAGAAACTCCTTTTGATAAGGTTGTCTTCTTCAGACAATGAGAAGTGAGCTCCGTTTTTAGCTCACAAATATTACATGTATATTCAGCTTGTACATACGCTCCCAGGATGGTATCTAGAAGATTTCCAAAAAAACCTGCAACCCCTACTAATAAAAGAGAGGTCGTCGGTAAATCTGGTTCTAACAGCCAAATTACCATGACAATGAAGAAAGAACCAGCTAAACCTGCTATTGTTCCAAGTATTGAAACGGCTCCAGAAGTTCCTTTTTCTACCTCTTTAAATCTAATAAGAGATAAAGGCTTTTTCTTACTTAATGTGCCAATCTCTGAGGCCCATGTATCAGAATTTGCTCCACTAACGGCAGCTAAAAACGCATAGAATAACACCTCATTTTGTAACAGAATAAAGCAAATAGAAAAGAGCGCTGCTGCTCCTCCATTAGCTACTACCTGCTGCCAATCACGTTGGGCACTCTTTGCTAACTTCTGTTCTAGCTTTTGCTTATCTTTGTATTTATATTTAGACCAGATACTAGAAGAAGCAAAAAAACTTCCGACAACGACTAGCCCATGCCATTGAAAAGCCTCTAAAATGACTACTCCTATCACGATAGCACCAATCGCTCCTGAAAGTTTTAGCGATTTCGTAAAGAACCCTCCCAGTGCCGTCATGATAATTATTAACCAATACACAACCATTCCCTCATTCACAAAGATACACCTTAGCTGGAGTGATTAATTTCTGGACAGGCAAATCATATTTGTCTTTAGGTATATTTGCTAAAATCTGCTCCTGAAAAGCCAATGAAATCGTTTCTCCTTGATAATCCTTGAGAAAGCGATCATAATACCCTCCTCCGAAGCCAATTCGAAAACCTTTAATTGAATAGGCTAATCCTGGAACAACTAATAAACTTATTTTCTCTTTGTTCATTGCGTTAGTTTGTACTGGGTTAGGTTCAAATAAATGCAAATACTTGTTTTCAAGTTGTTCAAAACTTTCTATAGCATAAAAATCTAATCTTCTGCTATCGTGGTGACATTTAGGTACACAAACAGTTTTCCCTTCTATCCAGGCTTTACGTATTAATTGCCATGTATCAATTTCTGGAACATGTGATATCGTTATGCCAATTGTCTGAGCTTGCTTCCACTGACATGTCTCATACAATCGTTGTGCCCCCTCAAAAGATTTTTGTTCATATTCTAGTCGATGTATAGAATGAAGTCTTTGCTTCATCATTTTTCTTATCTCAGCCTTCTCCAACACTCCCACTTCCTTTCACTTCGCTTCTATGTAGAATTGCACAATTCTAAACAAAATTCCTTCTATTTCAAAAAAAATTTATAATTTGAAAGCTGATTTCGCAAAATTCCCACTTTTAGAACCCGTTTATAATCGTTGATATAACTTTGTTTCGGGGCATCTATTCGGCTATTTTCGATGGAGTTTTACAGCGAATTGGAGGGTTCAATCCAAAATTAGATGAAAAAGCCACAATGTATATGAAAAGAGCCCATAAAAAAAAGCAGTGGAATAAAATTCCGACTGCTTACTTTGTTTCACGGTGTGCTGTTGTACGTTTTTCTCTTGGGCAATATTTTTTTAGCTCAAGACGATCTGGGTTATTACGCTTGTTTTTTGTAGAAATATAGTTACGCTCACCGCATTCAGTGCAAGCTAATGTAATGTTTACACGCATGTTTATTTCCCTCCAAACTTCATGACATTCATCTATTCATACGACTTTTATATAATATCATTTTTCAAAAGGAAAAGCTAGTGTTTTTAAAGTGTTATTGAATTTTATCATTTCTTTTTTTATATCCTCACAATCACCAAATCAGTCCAAAATCTGTAGAATTGGTTGAATTTGAAAGAAAAAATGAACAATGGAAATAGATTATTTTCAGAACAACGAACGGAAAGATGATCCAAGGTCTTTCTATTTCAATATTTTAGGTACTTATGCGAAAACAGCCCAAATAAAATATGTATTTCTTCACAGGCTGAAGAAATACGGTGTATTGTTGAAATTCAAAATCGCAAGGATAGCAGCAAGAAGTGGATGATCTCACACGATCAAATATATGGTTGTTACCCCAAATTGCTTCTGCGTTAACCTGGAAATTTTTTAATGACTCATAAAATCATTGGTTCTATATTGGCTCATTTCTCTATACCTTCTGCCAAATTTGGATTTTTTTCATATAGTATTTGGCAAATTCTTTTGCTAAGTGATGGTGATTGGCTTGAGAATAAATAATAATAGAAGAGGAACTATATTCTTTTATATGTGTCCAACACTCTTTGCTATGGTTTACTTTGATTCCATTTTCGAACTCTAAAGACTCGATCGGTGTTTCAGAGATAATTGAATTAAAAACTTCTTTTTTCTTGTTAGCAGGGCACATGGCTACAATTCTCGTAATAAATCTACCTTGAGATTCCTCTATTGCCATAGAGGGACGAAAGGGCGAATACCTTTTTTCTTTCACTTCTTTAACAGCTAATTCGTACTGTGACACTGTTCCGATATCTCGCCAATACTCCTGTGTTCGGTAGGCATAAATAGCTTCCTTATTTTCAATCAGCATAGGAAAAACATCTTTAGCAAAATCTAATTTCCCGTTAGTTGGATACTTTCGGAAAATCTCTGGTTCAATTATATAAATTCCAGTATTTATCTGTGGTGACAACTCTGCTACATGCTCGGGTTTCTCGATAAAAGACACTACCCTCTCATCATAACTTACTTCACAAACACCATATTGCTTAGGAGAGTGAACTTGCTTAGCGACAATAGTCATCACTCCTCCCTTCTCATGATGAAAGTCAATGGCATTTTTAAGAGAAATAGTTGAAAAAGCGTCTCCACTAACTACCATCACGGTATCTTGGAACAAATCATGCTTTAAAAATAAATGACCTGCAGTCCCTAATGGCTCTGTTTCCGTTAAATACTTGAGGGTTACTCCCCATTTCGATCCATCTTGAAAATGATTTTTGATTTTATCACCTAAATAACAAGTCGTTACGAAAATTTCCCGAATCCCGGCATCTTTTAACTGCTCAACAATATATTCCATGACTGGCTTCCCGTCTATAGGCACTAATGGCTTTGGTAACGAGTGAGTATAAGGATGAAGTCTTCTGCCTTCTCCGCCAGCCAAGATAATACCGATCATAAGAAAACTCCTTCCATTTTATTGTGTAGTGCCTCTTCTTCATATACTTGTTTTGTTTGATCAGCAATCCTTTCCCAGCCGAATAGCTTCTTCGCTACTTGAAAACCTTGTTGACCGATTTTGTCTTGCAAAATTGGAGAGGCGTTAAGCTGATTTATCATCAGAAGCAATTCCTCTGCAACACCTGGTGAGAATAGTAATCCGGAAAACTCATGTTGGATAATACCTTTTAATCCGCCTATTTTTGAAGCAATGACCGGTTTTTTTGCTGCCATTGCCTCGAGCGCTACAATGCCAAATGGTTCATATAAACTCGGAAAGATGGCAATTTCACATGTATTCAACAGTTGGTTACGTTCTTCATCTGTGATAAAGCCAATAAATTGAATTTTTTCATTCAATCCTCGCTCTGCTACTATATTTCGGTAGGTATCTAATAATGGTCCCTTTCCTGCAACAATAATTGTTAGATCATCTTGAAGTGAACTTGCAACATCAATTAATGTTTCAAATCCCTTTTCTCTAACAACACGTCCGACGGAAAAGACAAAACGTTTCTGTTCTAAATAATCAAATCGAGTTCCATTTGTTTTTTCAACTTCTCCTAAGTGAATACCATTTGGAATAATACTTATTGTTGTTTTGCCAAGGAGGAATAATTGTTCCACTTCGTCCTTCATATAATCACTGCATACAATGACTTGATTCGAGTTTTGAATGAGCTCACTTTCTTCATTATGAATATATTGTTGCATTTCCGTATAAATGCCAGCGTTTCTTCCGTGCTCAGTCGCATGAATGGTTGTGATCAATGGAATTTGGTAAAAACGTTTCATTGTAAGGGCCGCATGACCGACTAGCCAGTCATGTGCATGAACAATATTAATCGAATGCCTATTAATAATATCATCCACTTTTCGAAGCATAGATACGTTCAAATCTTTTACCCAGTTGATAAAATTACCTTCTAGTGGATGCAAAGGACCTGTGCGATAAACATCAATTCCATCCATTTCTTCATAGGCTTTCGTTTCAGCTGAATGAGAAGTTAAAACTACTACTTTCACTCCTCTTCTTGAAAGTGTTTTTGCCAAGGAATATACATGTCTAGATAGTCCCCCAACAATATTAGGTGGGAATTCCCAACTAAGAATTAAAACAGAAATCGCATTTGACTGAGGGACCGTTGTCTTTTTCGTTACTAACGGTAATGTAAAAAGAAGTTGATCTTTGCGATGCTGGAGAAAATGAGATTCTGTTTTTCCTTTATTGATACTCTTCATTAGCAACTGTAACGATTGTAATGAAGCTTGATCTTGCTTATTGTCACTGATGGAGGTTAAATAATAGACCCACTCTAATATAAGGTGGTTTTTCATATCTTCGTCTTGAAGCGCATGAAAGCTGTGTTGAATTTCTAATTCAAGTTCTTGCCCAATTCGAGCAGAACGTATTTGTTCATCGTCTAAAATGGCAAGCCCTGTCTCCATTCCCTGATAACAAAAATTCATTCTGGTCAAAGTGGTATACTCGCTTAACCAATCTTGTTCGGTGTCCTGGTCAAATTTTGTTTGATAAAATTGCATTTCTTTTACAAATGATCGCCAACGTTTTGTGTTTTCCAAAGAAATTATCTTCGTTTCACACTTGCCGACATTCTGATGAATGAGTGGTTCAGTTGGAATTAATACTAACCCTCTAGGACTTCGTGCTAGCGCATCCATCGGCTCATCCTTTTCTCCCAGCTCAAAAGCAAAGCTGGGAATGAATGTGTATTTAAACCCAAAGCGAAGCAAAAATTGATCAAGACCTGGGATATACGATTGATAAGGTAACCATATACCGTTTGGCTTTGAAGAAAACTGTTTTTCAAACAGAGTCGCCGTGGCTTCAAGTTGCCATTCTAAACCATTTTGTGTTTGCAAATGAGTTAATGGAAAGTGACTTACTGGTTCAGGAATCAGATGTAGAAGGTCACCCTGAAAAAATGTAGAAATTGCATTTAGTAGCTGCTTTTTCCATTTGAGCCAAAGTTGAAAATAAACCTGATAGTCTCGATTTTTTTCTCTGTTCACATTAAAGAAATGATCCATTTGCAATTGGAACTCATTTGTCGAAAACCACTCCATCATAAGTGGTTTAGCAACAAGTGTGATGTTGCTTGGAGATTTGTTCGTTTCCAACCATTGAATAAGCGGGAAGTACTCATTTACAATTGAATCCAAATATTCTTCTTTTTCTACATCCTTCATTAAATGGGTGCTATAGTAGTTGACTTTCGGTTGAAGAATTAGCTTAATCATTGCCATTCACACCCTTGCGTTCATAATAGGAATACGTACTTACATGCTCTACCCAATTCGGCGCTGTCTGAACACTTTGTTCAAAAGTTTTTAAATCTTGGAGTGAATGAGTATTCTGTTCATGGTTCATTCTTGGTGTATGTACGGAATTGGAACGTATAAGCGGATAAAAGGTAGAACCTTCCTCGAGCAAACCATATTCTGCACAGTAGGTTCGATTACCTTTCAACCCTGAAATAAACCACTCTGATTGATTGTCTCTTAAATAGATCGTATACGTTTGATGAGCATTCTGACCACTAAATAAAATAGAAGTAATATCGTATAGTTTCAAAACATATTGAAGTGATTGTTTTCCGTTTTGCTTGTATGATGATAAAATGAGAGGATCGATATTCCAATAGCAGTATGCACGTGAAGGAGATGTCAAAAGCACACTCATTATTGCGTTTAATTTAGGATTGCTTTTCGTAATTACTGGAAGAGAGACCTTGGCTTTGCCTATTCTTTTTCTTGTTTTTACAGCAAGACTTGTTGAATTGCTTACAGCCTTGACATCCGTTTTGGATTTTTGATACTTTAGCCATTGATATTGTACCTTTCCTACAGTGGTATCCAGTTCTATGGCAATTTTTCGAAAGGAAAGACCTTGTTCTCTTAATTGGATAATTTCTTGTAACATCCTTATGCACCTCTTTTAGTAAATGTCCAGCCATTAAACGCCGAATCATATAAATGGAAACTACACTATACTTTAATCGTATCATCCATACGCCTAAGCTACAATAAACGCAATTTGTCGGATTATGACTTTATTTCTTCTAATTGGTCCTATCAATGATAATTTCAGGTCATTGGAAGCAATAATTTCATTTTCTACTCAATTTTTCTGACTTACCGACAAAAACACACTTTTTGATTCGTATTTTTAATTGTATTCTTCTATAATATAAGATGAACGAAATAGTAGAGGTGATAAAAATGACTACAATGATAATTAGCATGTTTGTTGGATCTATTCTGTTGTTTTTTCTGTCTTTTTTTCTTAAAGATCATTTAAAACAAATGGAGAGAGATGTTGAAGAACTCTCGATTAATATGCTTCAAGAGCAGTATAAAATGAAGCGAAGATTAAAAATCATGGAAGAAGAACTGATGGTCGAACCAAGAGAGGACATGAGTGAATTTTCACGAACAGATGATGTGCATGAAGTTGTGAAAAATCAAGTATTAGCCTTACACGATAAAGGATTAACCATTGAACAAATTGCACAACAATCGGCGCTTTCTTTCGAAAATGTACAAAAAGTTATTCTAACATCTAAATAAAGGGGATTATCATGGATAAAAGAACGACAAGAGCCTTCTCAATGGGACTTTTCATCGCTGCTGTCCTATTATTAGGTTTACAGCTAGGATCAAAAGAAACAAAACTGGAAATACAAGATCTAAAAAAACAAGGGTATATCGTGCTTACGGAAGATGAGTATACATCAATGAATGAAAAATTTGCTCATTTGGAAGAAAAACTAGCTCAATCGCAGGAACAAAAAACAGAAAAACCTGAGACAGCTAAGGAAGAAAATACTGAAAAGCCTGAAGTATCTAAGGAAGAAAAAAATACTGATGAGAAAGAAACAACTACATTTACGCTTAGTATTAAATCTGGAATGACTTCTTTTGAAATTGCTGAAACTTTAGCTCAACAAAAAATCGTTCAAGATGAAGATGACTTTAGAACATTTTTAAATGAAAACAAACATGCTGAAGAGATTCAAATTGGAGAATATGAGGTATCTAGTGACATGGACTATTTAACTCTTGCAAAAATCATAACAAAAACGAACTAAGCCTAGGCTTAGTTCGTTTTTGTTATAGGCTCTTTTGGTATACATTCTGGCTATTTCATCTGATTTTTAATTAAATCGCCCATTTCACTGTTGATTCCCATCAAAAATAGACGGATCTAGCTGCTGTGGCTTGCGGCTCGGGGTCAAATGAATAACCCTCCAGCGATGCAGGCATCTCCTCCGAGTTCTTCATTTGCCTGACGCCGCAGGGCAGCCACTTCCGCTTTTCTTGATCTAGCTGCTGTGGCTAGGGACTCGGGCATTTGTCAGCCCACTGCGTGAATCAGGATTCACTACGTGTTCTGCCAGATGCCTGCCGTCCCTTGGCAGCCACTTCCGCTTTTCGTAAATGATGCCCGAAACAAAGCGATATCACCATTTATAGACTGGTTCGAAATGCCACAAACTTTGCGAATACAGCCTAATCATTTAAATCATATCGGTGCCCTTTCACTAAATAAAAAACATGCTCCGCAATATTCGTTACGTGATCGGCTGATCGCTCTAAGTAGCGACTAATAAAAGAGAGTTGAATAATATGTGGTGTTTTGCCAGGGTCCGATACATTTAAGGCTAATAACTCACGAATTGTTTCACCATATAAGTCATCGATTTCATCATCAAGATCCGCAATTTTCTTCGCTTTGACCACATCTTCCTCTGTATAAGCTTGTAAAACGAGCAGAACCATTTCTGAAGTTTTTTTGTGCATTAATTTGATTTTATCCATACAAGGAAGTCCATCTTGTTTACCGATTCTAATCGTCGATTTGGAAATGTTAACGGCAAAGTCTCCTATCCTTTCTAAATCAGAGGCAATTTTAATTGCTGTAATAATCCTTCTTAAATCCGTTGCAACAGGCTGTTGCTTTGCAATCAGCAAAATCGCCAAGTCATTAATTTCTTCTTCTAACACATTTGCTTTTCTGTCTTCTTCCATTATCTCTAGTGCTCGTTCCACATTTTGTTCTTCTAGTGCTTTAATTGATTCATCAAGAGCTCCTAAGCAAAAGTTACCTAATTCCGTTAACTTTGATTTCAACTCTTCAAGATGGGATTCAAACATCTCTCTGATTGCCATTATGTGACCTCCATACCAATTGAATGACGAAATTGAAACGTCGTTTACATTTACTTACCAATACTATGATTTTTTTAATGAACAAATTAATTTCTTGCAAATAAATCCAATACTTTCAGCACCTACTTATAACGACTATACGCACAAACAATCCTTCATCAAACCCACAAATCATTCTCTTTGATTCAAGCTAGACTCTTAGGACCGTTTATCCAAATCGGCCAGAAATATAGTCTTCCGTTCTTTTATCAGTCGGATTAGAGAAAATCTTGTTCGTTTCATCAAATTCGATGACTTCACCGTTCAAAAAGAATGCTGTTTTATCTGATATTCGAGCTGCTTGTTGCATATTATGCGTCACAATAATAATGCTATAGTCTTTTTTCAATTCTTGTACGAGCTCTTCTAC
Organism: Bacillus sp. 2205SS5-2; assembly: GCF_037024155.1. Classification (NCBI taxonomy): domain Bacteria; kingdom Bacillati; phylum Bacillota; class Bacilli; order Caryophanales; family Bacillaceae; genus Bacillus; species Bacillus spongicola. The sequence continues at coordinate 243,727 of NZ_JAYKTS010000002.1, read as the reverse complement.
CTTTAATGTAGAAATCGGGTCTAAAGCTGAGGTAGGTTCATCCATTAAGATTACATCTGGTTCGATCGCAAGCGCACGTGCGATGCAAATACGTTGCTGTTGACCACCTGACAGTCCGTACGCATTTTCATTCAAGCGATCTTTCACTTCATCCCAAATTGCTGCACCACGTAAACTTTTCTCCACGATTTCATCGAGTACTTTTTTGTTTTTTATGCCGTGAATTTTCGGACCATATACAATATTTTCATAGATTGATTTTGGGAAAGGGTTCGGTTTTTGGAAAACCATCCCTACTTTTGTCCGAAGTTGTTCAACTCGATAATCTTGATCAAAGATATTACGACCTCGATATAAAATCTCTCCTGACGTTTTGACAATTGGGACCAATTCTATCATACGGTTCAATGTTTTCACATAAGTTGACTTCCCGCAGCCCGAAGGTCCAATGATGGCAGTCACTTCATTTTCCATAATATCTAGATCAATATTTTTTAAAGCATGATTGCTTCCATACCATAAGTTTAACTGTTTCGTTTCATATACTGGTTTTTTATCCACATGTGTTTTATTGATTGCTTTTTCTTCCGTTCTATCAGCTACCGTAATTTTCATGATGGAAATCCCCCTTCATCCTATTAAAACAATGCGATAATTTAGTATCGTTTTTGAAATTTATTTCTAATCAATACAGCTATAGAATTCATGACAATTAGCAAGCCAAGAAGAACGATAATTCCAGTTGCCGCTAATGCATGGAATTCTTCCTGAGGTCGACTCGTCCAGTTATAGATTTGCATTGGCAATGCTGTAAATTTATCCATAATACCTGTAGGAAGGAATGCGATAAAGGTTGGTATACCAATAACGACTAACGGTGCTGTTTCTCCAATCGCACGTGAAACAGCTAAAATAGTTCCTGTAATAATTCCAGGAATGGCTGCCGGTAAAACTACTCGCAAAATGGTTTGCCATTTAGTCGCACCCATGCCATAGGATGCTTCTCGCAATTCTTTCGGAACAGACCGTACCGCTTCTTGAGAAGCAACGATTATTACAGGAAGAATTAGTAAACTCATCGTTAGTCCCGCAGCTAGAATACTAATTTGTAAATTCAACGTCCGAACAAAAATAGTCAATCCAAGCAACCCAAAAACTACAGATGGGACCCCAGCTAGGTTTGAAATATTCACTTGAATAAATGAATTTAATTTGTTTTTTCTAGCATATTCCTCAAGATAAACCGCTGTGCCAACTCCTAATATAAAAGACACTGGTGTGACGACGCTCATTAACCAGACGGAACCGATTAATGCTGCTTTTATCCCAGCGTTCTCTGGTTTACGCGACGCAAAATTAGTAAAAAAATCTAAATCTAAATACCCAATTCCTTGAGTTAATATCCGATAAAATAACACGGCTAGAATAACTAAACCAAATGAAGTGGCTGCTATAAAAATGCCTTTAAATAGGGTGTTTATTCTTAAACGGGAAGACATTTTTGATGCAACAACTTGTTGATCAATGTACTTCATTAATATTCCTCCCTAAAGCGTTTTGAAATATATTGTGCAAGTAGGTTCATTACTAGCGTAAACATAAACAACGTAAATCCAACAGCATAAATACTATAGTAAATCGTTGTTCCGTATCCAGCATCTCCCGTACTCACTTGGACAATATAAGATGTCATCGTTTGAATCGAATCGGTGATATTCCAATCCAGGTTCGGTGTTGATCCACCGGCAACTGTGACAATCATGGTTTCACCAATAGCACGTGATACAGCTAGGACAATAGAAGCGATAATTCCTGAGATTGCAGCAGGAAGAACTACTTTAATTGTCACCTCAAGTTTGGTTGATCCTAACCCTAGTGCCCCCTCACGCATCGCATTCGGAACAGATGACATCGCATCTTCAGACAAAGAAGCAATCATAGGAATAATCATAATTCCAACCACAATACCAGGACTTAGTGCATTAAATATACTAAGCTCCGGAATGATTTTTTGAAGAACAGGCGTGACAAACGTCAACGCAAAAAATCCATAAACAATGGTCGGCACTCCCGCAAGCACTTCAAGAATCGGTTTAATAATTCTTCGTGAGCGATCAGATGCATATTCACTCAAGAAAATGGCAGCCCCAAGACCAATTGGCACAGCTGTAATGGTAGCAATTAAAGTGATTTTTAACGTTCCAGAAACAAGTGGCATGACCCCGTATGACGCACTCGCCTCCACAAATGGGTACCATTTCTTTTCAGAAATAAAGTCCCATAACGATACCTGTGAAAAGAATGTAAAGGTTTCAACAACTAGCGTAAACAATATACCTAGTGTAGTAAGCACAGAAACCGATGCTAATAAAAATAATATGACAGGTACCATTTTTTCCATAGTATGTGAGATGCTTTTTGTACTTTTTTGTTCAATCATTTCTTGAATATTCATTTTTTCTCTTGAACCCGAAACAGCCATTGTGAAAACCCCTTTCCGGTGCATGACAAGAAGAGAAGCTACGAGCTGCTTCTCTTCATGTCAACTCAATCCATTTGTTTCTTATCGTAAACTTTCTACTGCTTCCATTGCATCATCATAAACGCTTTGTTCTAAACGAACATAACCAACTTCTTCAGCAAGTGTTGCAGCATTATCTAATGCGAACTTAACGTAATCATATACAGCTTCGTCTTCTTCCACAGCTGAGTTCTTTACATAAATGAATAGTGGACGGGATAGTGGGGCATATTCCCCGCTTTCAACCGTTCCGTTTGTCGGTTCAACTGCACCTTCACCATTATCGATTGGAACTACTTTTAATTTATCTTTATTCTCTAAATAATACGCATAACCAAAGTATCCAATAGCATTTTCATCACCTGTTACACCTTGAACTAATACGTTATCATCTTCAGATAGTGTAGCAGACTCATTCATCGGCTCATCTTCTAAAATAACTTCATTGAAATAGTCAAATGTACCTGAGTCTGTTCCGGGAGAATAAAATTTAATTTCTTCTTTAGGCCACTCCTCACGAATGTCCGCCCACGTTTTTGTCGTTCCATCTTGAACCCAAATCATTTTCAACTCGTCTACCGTTAAGTAGTCTACAAAATCATTTTTAGGGTTAATAACAACCGAAAGACCGTCGTTCGCAATTTTAATTTCTGTAAAGTCGATGCCCGCTTCTGCTAAAGCTTCTTTTTCTTTATCCTTGATTGGACGCGATGCATCAGAGATTACCGTATCGCCTGCAATGAATTTTTCAAATCCGCCACCCGTTCCAGAAAATCCAACAGTTACATTTACTTTGGGTTGATTAACCATGTATTCTTCAGCAATTGCTTCCATGATTGGATATACTGTAGAAGAACCGTCGATGTTTACTTCACCTTGTAGTTCTGCTGCTTTTTCATCGGACCCGTTGTTAGAATTTTCTGTTTCATCAGATCCACATGCTCCTAAGATAAGAGCTGATCCTACTGCTGCTGTCGCTAAAAAATGTTTGAAGCTTTTCATTACGGTAATTCCCCCTAATAAATTTTGCTTTATTTGCCCTACAAGTAATAGATTAAATGAATACTATTAATAAGGTTTTAACGGTTTGTAAAGGTTTTGTAAATTCGACTATTTTCGATTGAGTTTGGGTATAGTGGCACTTTATATATTGAAAGGTCGCTATATGGAAATTTTTTATGTTCCTCTTTGGATAATTCATGTCAAAAAAGACCATTGCTTTTTGGGCAATGGTCTTTCTACTACTCTGACTCAGCTTGATCTGGAGGGGATATTGCTTGCTCTTCTCTACTTGATCGTTGCTCTTTTAATTCGAAATATTTATCTAATGCGGCTTTCCCCATTGCTTTATTAGATTCAAGTTTTTGATTTGTAGGGAGATTGGTATTTCCCCATGGAACAATAGTGGAAACAGCTACTTCTGGATTATCGTAAGGAGCGTAGCCAATCAGCGTATAATTTTCCGTCATTGTTCCCCAATAGGATTTTTTAGGACCAAAATAAACCACTTCAGCAGTTCCTGTTTTTCCTGCGGCAACGTAATCAGTCAAACCGTCTTTGAAATATTTCCTACCTGTTCCTTGTGGATAATGATACACTCGATAAAACCCTCGTTGAACAGTTTTTAACTCATTTTCAGTTACATCCAAACGGTTTAAAACTTCAGGGGAACTTTCAAATGAAATCGCTCCTAATTCTTCAGGAGCAAGGGATGGTTCCCGAATTTCCTTCACAACCTTTGGAGCAATGCGATATCCACCGTTTGCGATAGTGGACGCATATTGTAGCATTTGCAACGGTGTATAGGTGTCATATTGACCGATTACTAAGTCAAGTAGTTTCCCCGGCTCCCTCGCTAAAGATAATCGATCCAGTTGTTTAAATCCCACTTGTTCCCCCGGAAGATCAATTCCTGTTCTAACACCAAGTCCAAACTGACTATAATAATTTCTGAAGGTTTCGAAATTATCAGGGGTAAAGCCTAGTGGGGACTCGTAACGATAGACTTCCCCAGCACTTCTTAAAGCTATTTGATACATAAACGCATTGGATGATTTTTCTAGCGCAAGTTCCTCATTCATTGAATGTCGTGAACCTAGAGATGTATTAAACCATGAATTTTTTATACCAGGAGTTCCTTTGAACTTCATCGGCTCGTCAACTAAGTACTGCCCTGGAGACAATGCTCCATTCATGTATCCACTTAACACTGTTGCACCTTTTACCGAAGATCCAATTTCATGGGCAGATGTAAAATTCCCCATCGCATAATCAATAATTCCACCTTGGTTGGTTTCTGGATCAGTTACCCATTGCTTGCCAGACATCGCTAGAATCTCACCCGTATTCGGATCCATCATTGAAAAGAAAATGCGATCCACTAATGGGTGAAGTCCGGTGTTTTTGATCCGTCTTAATTCATCCTCGACAATCTTGTCGACGGCTTGTTGTAATTCCATATCAATCGTTAATATAAGATCCTGCCCTCGTTCACCTTCTTGAATGACTTCTGTTTCTAAAACATTCCCTGCTTTATCTGTTATATTTTTGTATTTGGCTTTCTGGCCTTTCAATACATCTTCATACTGCAGTTCAATAAAGCTTTTTCCGACGCGATCATTTCGGCTGTAACCTCTTGCCATATAATAATCTAAATTTTCGCTTGGAAGTCCTTCACGTGAAGTTGTAATCTTCCCGAGTATCGAGCTTAATGTGTCCCCATACCTGTATTCCCGTTCCCAATCTGTGGTAGTATTGATTCCCGGCAGAGAAGATAAATGCTCACTCACGACGGCAAATTCACGTTCTGTCACATAGGTAGACTTGTCATCACCTTGGCCTACTTTGACGATTTGCGGAGATAGGGCATAGCCACTATTCATTTCACGAAAAATCGCCAATATCTCTAATTCACTCTCGTTTAGCGAATTTAATTCAGATTCTGTAATTCGATCTAATGTTCGTTGATACATCTCTTTATCCGCATCGATGTTTTTTTCCTTCTCGATTTTCATTTGCTCTTTTTTGGGTACTTTATCTTCAATTGTTATTTTTTCAGTTATTAGTAAATAATCTTTTCGATCACGCTCAGTAATGCGGTCCGTGTTTTTTTCAATCAACTTGGCTAGTTCCTGAGCCACTTCTAGTACATCAGTTGTCTTAGTGGACTGACTTTTTGTATATGTAATCGCTAATAAAGGGGTATTGTCTACCACTAACGTCCCATTTCGATCATACATTTTTCCCCGAGGAACATTTGTACTAATGACAACTTCCTCCGTCCGTTCCACTTCTCGTAAGTAATCTTCTCCATGGACAATTTGGACAATCCCTAAACGTAAGACGAGTAGAGAAAAAAGCAAAAAGACGGCAAAAAACAATATATTCATTCGCCCAAATACATGTGTTTTCTTCTTCTTATTCTGTGTTTTACGGTTCAACGTGTACATCCTTCCTTCGTTCAAGCATCTTACTCTATTTTATATAAACTTATAAGATTTCGCTATACATATGTATAAAAGAAAGAAAAAAGGAGAAATATATTCCTCCTTTACACCAACTGTACTTTTCGAATGAAGAAGTAAATACAAAAATGCCCCCCACCCAGAAACAGTAATAGCCATGGCAAACTAGTTTCGGGATCAAAAAATCTTACCGATATTAAAAACGCCACAACTGAGACGATTCTTCCTGCATTCAAGAAAATTTCCCTTACAACAATATATTCTATTCTCATTTCCGCAGCTTTCCAACCTTTACCGATCACATCATATGTCATTGAGACGTAAGGAACGAGTAGTAATGGATAAGCAACCGCGATGACCGCTGCGTAAATCAATAATTTGGAATAACTTAAATCAAAAACCAATAAGAGAATTGACGCATATAACAACAACCCCCCATAGAATATCGCTCTTTTCCTTTGACTTTTTTTGATTACACGAGAGGTAATGTAATAGGAAGCGAATGCAATTCCAGAGTTAACCAAACCGAATGTCCCAATGGCAAATTCACTTCCTGTAGTAATAAACACAAACACGGAGATAACGAAGAGAAAGGTTCCTTCTCTTAACCCTTGAAAGAAGTGAGCATTCGTAATCAAACGCCAATTTTCACTCTTTTTTCGTTCTTGATAAATACGTCGAAAGCAGTATTTTCCATGTGCTGGACGTCTCTTCAAGAAAAAACTTAACAAGACCGCAATGCTAAACAAGGCTAGAGAAAGACCAAAAACAATCGTATAGCCTTGAAATGAAGTAAATCTTGAAATGATGAAGCCTGCTAAAATAGGTCCAATCATCCCTCCACTCGAGGTTAATACCCCTAAAAATCCATTAAAGAAATCCCTTGTCTCTGGTTCCGTAATTTCAAAGGTTAGCACATTAAAGGCTAGCCAATAAAAGCCGTAACCTATTCCTAATAATGCCCCTAAAATCACGAGATTTGATGCGGCCGTTTCTCCGAAGTACAAGACCGTTAAAAAAAATAATGCTAAAAAAATGACCCCAATTCGTAAAACAATGACCCGGTCAATTTTTTTCGCCCATCTACCAGCTAAGATGAATGTTAACGGCTGAAAAATAACCACTGTTAGATTGTATACCCCTAGATCAAAATATTCACCTGACTGTTTCCATAAATAAATATTGACAAATGTATTTGATAACGCAATGCTTAACGAGTAAATTCCTCCAATTAACAATAAGAGGGTCAAATCCTTTGTAAATTCCACATCACCTAGCACTTTCTTCATATGCCTCATTATCAAAACTCCCTTTTTTGCTTACCGCTATTTTTTGAAGAAGTGGCGGAAGTTATGCAAAATTAACAAGAGAATTCTCCATCTACATAAGCTAATTTTTTACTATCGCATAATAAAAAACCGCTACGACTCGATGGTCGAAGCGGTTTTTTCATTGTAATCATACGTACAGGCACAAAGCTTAAGGTACGCTCTTTATTTTGCTGAAGTGTATCGTTTTGTTACTTCATCCCAGTTTACTACATTCCAGAAAGCATTGATGTAGTCTGGGCGACGATTTTGATAATTTAAATAGTATGCATGCTCCCAAACGTCTAAGCCTAATAATGGAGTTTTACCGTCCATTAATGGAGAGTCTTGGTTAGGTGTGCTTGTAACCTCAAGCTCGCCATTGTTTACTACTAGCCATGCCCAACCAGAACCAAAACGGCCTGCTGCAGCTGCTGCAAACTTCTCTTGGAAACTAGAATAGCTTCCAAATTTATGGTTAATCGCGTCTGCTAGATCGCCAGTAGGTTCACCACCTCCGTTTGGAGAAAGAACTTGCCAAAATAAACTATGGTTAGCATGTCCACCACCATTGTTGCGAACAGCCGTACGAGCTGCTTCAGGAACGGCGTCTAAATTTGAAACGACTTCTTCTACTGATTTACTTAGTAGTTCATCGTGACCTGCTAAAGCATCATTTAATTTTGTTACATATGCATTGTGGTGTTTTGTGTGGTGAATCATCATTGTTTCTTTGTCGATGTGTGGAGCTAATGCATCATATTCGTAAGGTAATTGAGGTAATTCAAATGCCATGTTAGGATTCCCCCTATGTATTTTTTTGAACCAAAGAATGATTCATACAAGTTTAGCCTAGCAAATATTAGGTGCTGTATCAAATAATAAGCTCAGGCCAACGGTTATTATCATCCCTCTTTTTCCAAAAAAAATTCTCTAATTAAGTACTAGCCATAAGAAATAACTTACCATAATCACTTGAAGGGTTCCTTTTGTAATAACTGAACTAATGAATCCAACAAGTGAGCCGATCCCAACTTTCATTGCACTTTTTATAGATGTCCGGTGAACAATCAATTCTCCTAAAACAGCTCCAATAAACGGGCCAATTAAGATACCAAAAATAGGAATGATAAATGGTCCAATTAAAATCCCGACGGTACTTCCGATAATTCCCGCTTTCGTCGCACCAAATCTTTTTAAGCCAATTGTATTGGCTACGTAATCGGCCCCAAATAAAAGCAACACAAACATGCCTTGAATGAGCCAGAACAGCCAATTAAATGGTTCAAACGAGAAGAATACACCATAAAGAATAAACCCAGCTACTAAAAATACCACGCTAGGAATGATGGGATAAATTAGGCCAACAAATGAAACGATAATACACAATACAACAATTCCCCAATAAAGCCACTCCATAATCTCACCTCCCAAGAAAAAACAAGTCTCTTTGAGCTAGTAAAGAGACCGCTTTTTCACTAATTCTTTTCAAAAAAAGCAAGGAGAATTTCTCCTTGCTTTCATTGTATTGGGTCCGACCAAAAATTGATAGTTTTCTTATTCTTCGCCCAAAACAGCTTCTGCGATATTCACCGCGTGGTCCCCAATACGTTCTAGATTACTAATGATATCCACATAGACAATCCCTGCTTGTCCGGTACATAACCCCTCATTTAAGCGAAGAATATGTTGTTTACGTAGTTTTCTTTCCATTTTATCAATTAAATCTTCTTTTTCAGCGACTTCTCTTGCTACCGATTGATCATTATGGTCAAGACAAGTAATCGCCTTGCTAACAGTATCAGTTGTTAATTTAAACATTTCCTCTAAATCACTCATGGCTTGATCTGTAATTTTCACTTTATTTGTTTGTTGGTACTCGACAAGTTCAACAATATTTTCAAAGTGATCACCAATTCTCTCTATATCTCGTACAGTATCCATTAATATAGAATGACGTTCAGATTCAATTTCAGATAATGGCGATGAAGATAGTTGTACTAGGTAATCTGTAATCTTTTTATCTAAGTTATTAATTGCCGATTCAATTTGATAGGCAGATTCGGCGTTTTTGCTGGATTTTGAACGAAGGAATTCATTCGTTTCTTCAAGTCCTTTGATAGCAAATTGGCCCATACGAAGAACTTCTTCTTTCGCTTGTCCTAACGCAATTGAAGGAGATTGTTCAATAAACATCGGATCTAGATGTTTCGATTTATAATCAATGATTGAATCCTCACCTGGAATTAATTTCGTTACAAGAGCAGCTAGTACACCGACAAAAGGTAACTGCATCAATGTATTAGTTATATTAAACGACCCGTGTGCAAATGCGATAGTCATTTTCGGCTTCAAATCTATAGTGGTTTGCAAAAATTCGACGAAAAATTGAAATGGTGTTAATAAAAGTAAGAATACGGTTGTTCCGATTAGGTTAAATATCACATGTGTTGCAGCTGCACGTCTTGCTGCAACAGATGTTCCAATGGATGCAAGGACAGCTGTAATTGTCGTTCCGATATTATCTCCGAACAAAACAGGTAGCGCAGCGGATAAGTCCACAAGATCTTCTGTAAATAGTTCTTGCAAAATACCAATTGTCGCACTTGAACTTTGAACAATTACAGTAAATACTGTTCCTATAACTACACCTAAAATAGGATTATCACTCATATTTACAGTTAATTCAGAAAACGCCTCAAGTGAACGTAAAGGTTTCATTCCCCCGCTCATTAATTCTAAACCGTAAAATAAGGCTCCAAACCCAAATACAATTTGTCCAATATTATGGATCTTTTTGTTTTTAAAGAAGAACAATAAGATAGAACCAGCAGCAATAATTGGAAGCGCGTATTCTCCAATATCGATACCAATGATGAAAGCTGTAACGGTTGTCCCGATATTTGCTCCCATGATAACACCTATCGCTTGACGAAGTGTCATAAATCCAGCACTAACTAGCCCCACTGTAATAACGGTTGTTGCGGAAGAGCTTTGAATTAAAATGGTTACAATGATACCAGCAAGTACACCCATGATTGGGTTAGTTGTAAAGCGATCTAATATATCACGAAGGCGATCGCCTGCTGATTTTTGTAATCCATCACCCATAAACTTAATTCCATACAAGAAAATACCAAGACCACCAAAAAATTGAAACAACATTTCCTGCCAATTCAAATCCAAAATATTCAACCCCTAAAATTAATTTCGACAAGTATCAACAAAACCCCTTACTCATAATATTGATAACCCCTCTAATTGTAAATGATTTTTTCGAAAATTTACATTCGCTTAATAAATATTCTCAAATATTACATTACTGTTACAAAAAACTGAATTTTCTTATTTTAATCCCGACTTGAAGTTACCTATTAAATAAGAATAAAATAAGGAGGAAACTATAAAGGACGTGACATAATGAATATTTTTTCTCAACTTTTCAAAAGTCTATACTCACCAAAGGATATTGCAAAAGTTCGCTTTCAAGGTATTGGAAAAACACTTCTGTTTGTATTTTTCCTTTCTTTACTAGCTTCTATTCCAATAATCATTAGTTTAACGACACTAGTCAATAAAACCATTGATGAGGGAAGTGCAATTTTAGAAGGCGATATCCCTTCCTTTGAAATTGTAAACGGTTCATTAAAGACCGACCAAACCGCCCCCTTTTCTATTGTCGAAGATCACTTTACTTTTCATATTGACCCCTCTTCGGATTCCCTAAATTCGGTCGATCAAAACTCATTTATCGTCGGTTTAGTAAAGAATAAAATGATTATAGCTACCGAAGGAAATCAGCAGGAAATCCCTTATAATCAGTTAAGTGAGCTGGAAATTACGAATGATTCTGTTTTAACCTATATTGACATGTTTCAATCTTCCCTAATTATCTTCTTGCCGATTATTTATATCATTATATATCTATTTTCTTCCTTTATTACCTTTATTAAGGTGTTACTATTTGCTGTAATTGGACTTTTCATTGCCAAAATGCTGAAACGAAAATTATCGTATAGACAAAGTTTTCGTCTGACTGCTTATGCCAATTCCCTTCCAATTATTTTCTTTTTAATCATGGATTTATTGAAAACAACTATTCCTGCAGGTTTATTGCTTAATTGGCTTATTATCACAGTCATGCTGTATCTAACTATTAATGAAATTCCACAATCACGTTCTACAAAAAGGTATGACAGCAATCCATAAAGTCCTACTTTACCTAGGAAAAATGAAATGCTCATATAGTTCGACATCAAAACCATAATAATAATCTATACTATTTTACCTAGCACAAAAAACGAGCTTTCTTTAAGCTCGTTTTTTTGTGCAATAATATTTATTTTCATATCTTGACCTAGATAAGAACATTCTCCACCTGTTGTCGATAGATCCTTTATTAATTTTTTGTACACTTTCAATAATACTCCTCATATTAGTTTGCATCAGGATAAAGCTACGCTCAAGAGAAGCAATTTCTGGTAATGATGAAGTGGACCCTTGATGATTTACCGAGAGACCCTCTTCCCGCACCACGCTCATTGATTCTCTCAGTTTTACGATTGATAAGGTTATTGTTTGAACACCCCCCAGTAAAATGATAATGGTTATGAATAAAGTGAGGATCATCGTCGCTAATACAGACCTTTACATATCATGAATACTATCCATTTATTGTTTTTGCAGGACAATAATCACATATTCATCTTTCAATTCTTGAATGGTACGTATAGCAATTGTGTACTTCTCATGAATACTTTCGTATGTATAACACCTTTTTATTTTGTGTGTATTTGTTCTATAAGCTCTGAGGAGAAAGTAAGTGTTGATTTCCTTCTCACATTAAACGGAAAAACTGATCCGTTTTTTTAAAAAGCAAAAACTCTTCTTATAGACCATCCCGGCTTAAAGTAGCCTTTTGTTGAGTAATGACACTTTTAATTTTACGGGTATATTATTCCTTATCACCAACAAAGAGAAACATTAAGTTTTGAGCCACATCACTTATACTTAAAACTACACGACATAATCGTTGTTCCATCGAATGTACTACAGCTTCTTTTGCTTGATTATAAGGAATCATACCGATTAAAATGCTTGAAATAGCTACAAAACTTACTATCATGAATAATACTCTTATCCGCAGAGATGTGTTAACGATTAACGAAATCACATGAGAAAATGTGCTTAATCTAATCGCATCCAAGTCCTTTTTCCTGAGTTTTCCTCTTGGTTTTCTCACCAAGTCCATTCTTACCAATCCCCTCTTGGTTGCTACTATTTATTTTCATAAAACAAGTTTAAGCTGGTCTAAATTTATGATTACATTCATGTAATGATTAGGTCTATTTCCTCATTTCACACCCTATAAAATGGCTGTACTCACAAATAATTTTGCTTCTCGCAGCAAAAAAAACTGTTGAAAAGGGAGGAACCTATCAAAAAATAAATAGCCATAAGGGATTCGAAAAGAACCTCTAAAAAAATAACTTCAAGGCAATCTCAGCGAATTCTAGTCATATCACTACCACTCTTTTCATAGAGTAGAAAGAGTAGGAAAAGGAGATGAGAATTAATGAAGAGACCTTTTATATTCATTGTTGTTTTACTAATAATCTATAGCATTTATTTTGATATGCGCTACGGAACTCTACCAATTGGTTCAAGCCAAGCAAACGTAGCTATCGAAACTACCACTTCTCCTACTACTCCATCTCATTCCCATACAAAGAAAAAGATTCAAGCCGGTGACACCGTACTTTCTCTCATTGAAAATGAGATTGACGGACCGATTCCAGTCTCAATTCAACAGGTCATCCAGGATTTTCAGGAGCTTAATGATGGTCTTTTACCTGAACAAATTCAAATTGGAAAAGTCTATACTATTCCGATTTATTAACAATATTCTATGTTCTAATCCCGTCCTATTTCTTGTCAATCTCTATGAAAGACTGTTACAATATGCTAAGGATATACTAATGAAAGTAACTAAAGGAGCGAGATCATTTGAGTGAAATAATTCATCGTTCTACAACGCGCCCTGTTAAGGTTGGTAACTTGACCATCGGTGGCAGTGATGAACTTTTTATACAAAGTATGACTACAACCAAAACCCATGATGTTGAAGCAACTGTGAAAGAAATCCATCGCCTTGAGGAAGCTGGTTGTCAAGTCGTTCGAGTCGCATGTCCAGATGAACGTGCTGCGGATGCAATTGCTGATATTAAAAAACAAATAAATATTCCATTAGTAGTAGACATTCATTTTGATTATAAATTAGCACTAAAAGCAATCGAAGGCGGCGCAGACAAAATTCGGATTAATCCGGGAAATATTGGTCGTCGGGAAAAAGTAGAAGCTGTCGTTAAAGCAGCCAAAGCAAAAGGCGTCCCAATTCGTATTGGAGTCAACGCTGGAAGTCTAGAGAAACAATTTTTAGAAAAATATGGCTATCCTACAGCTGATGGTATGGTAGAAAGTGCTCTTCATCATATCAAAATTCTAGAAGAACTGGATTTCTATGACATTATCGTGTCTCTAAAAGCATCTGATGTAAACCTTGCCATTGAAGCCTATGAAAAAGCATCCAAAGCATTTGATTATCCACTTCATCTAGGCATTACAGAGTCAGGAACATTATTTGCAGGTACGGTAAAAAGTGCTGCAGGTCTTGGAGCGCTTTTGAGTAAAGGCATCGGAAACACTCTTCGTATTTCTCTTAGTGCCGATCCAGTAGAGGAAGTAAAAGTGGCTAGAGAACTCCTGAAAGTGTTCGGACTATCTTCTAATGCGGCTACTCTCATATCATGTCCAACTTGTGGGCGAATTGAAATTGATTTAATTTCGATTGCTAATGATGTAGAAGAGTATATTTCCACTATTAAAGCTCCAATCAAAGTGGCTGTCTTAGGATGTGCGGTAAACGGTCCTGGAGAGGCACGTGAAGCAGATATAGGAATAGCTGGTGCTCGAGGAGAAGGACTCTTGTTTCGAAAAGGAAAAATTGTCCGAAAAGTTCCTGAAGAAATAATGGTCGAAGAATTAAAAAAAGAGATTGATGCCATCGCGGCTGAATATTTCGAGAAGCAAAAATTGGAACAAGAAGAACAATAATCTAATTAGTAATCTTCCGGTGAGGAGCCACAAACTCTTCACTTTTTTCTTTTTTATCTGTCCTTTCCATGTTATCATTTCGCTTGTTTAAATAGTGGCTCACAAATGTTCGAATGCATCTAAGACCTCTTCACATTCCACAAGTGCATATTTACCCTTCTCAATTTATAAGGCTCTTTTCGTATACATTGTGGCTATTTCATCTGATTTTTGATTAAATCGCCCATATCACTGTTGATTTCCATTAAAAATAGACGAAATGATGCCCGAAACAAAGCTATATCATCATTTATAGGCTAGTGCGAAAAGCAACAAACTTTGTAAAAACAGCCACTTATAAAGAAGCTTGGCCCCTTAGCCAAGCTTCTTGCTCCTATTCGGATCTTTTTCGCCCTTTTAAAAAAATGGGAGAACAAAGATTCCAATGATTATGGAAATAGCTCCAATCCCAATGGACCATGATCCTAGCATTTCTGAGCCTTTTCTTCTGGCGACAAAGCCTAAAATGATGCCAGCGGCTCCAAATAAGACAGGTAGTAAAAACAGAGATAGAATGGATAGAGTGATGGCCGAGTACCCATAAATTCGACCAGACGTTTCGGTTTGCTCCACTTCATCCCGTTCAAAATCTGTCCCTAATGCCATTGGGGTTGTAATTTCTGCTGCAACTTCCTCATTGTATTTCCTAGATAGAACCTCTGCTTCCGGATTGTTGTTTGTATCTATTCCTGGATATTGAAAATCCACTGGTGAATAGTTTCTTTTATCGCTCATACCAATCCCTCACTTTCGGTTTCTTGGAGCATTTATTAGTATGAGGCAATTCGATTATTTTACATATTGTAATGTTTAACAGTTCTGAACTTTTTTCTCCAACTTAAATTATATGGTACACTATGGAGGGAAATTGGCATATTAGAAGAGAGGGGTTCATTCATATGACATTACGCTTTGGAATAGATATCGACGGGACAGTAACATGTCCTTCTACACTACTTCCTTATATTAACAAGTCCTTCAACAAAAATATCACACTAAAAGATGTTACCCAATATGATTTATCAAAAGCATTAGACATCCATCCGAGCTCGTTTTCGGAATGGTTTAAGCGAGAAGAAGCCACCATTTATCAGGAATCTCCTCTAGCTGAAAATGCAAAACACGTCCTTTCAACCTGGAAGGAACAATTTCAGCTTTATTTTATCTCTGCTCGACCAAAGCATCTCGCTCAATTGACGGAAAAATGGTTTAGTGAACAAGATATTATGTACCACCATATCGAATTAATAGGATCACATAATAAAATCGCCACAGCGAAAAAGCATAACGTCAATCTCTTTTTAGAAGATAAGCACGATAATGCTGTTATGCTCCATGAAGAACTTGATATACCTGTACTATTATTCAACACTCCCTATAATCAAGACTCGATTCCACAAGGCGTAAAACGTGTAAACAACTGGATAGAAGCCCAACACTGGGTTCAAAATTGGACTGAAGAGAAAAAGCAAAGGTAATTATCCTTTGCTTTTTTCTTTTTGTTGAAGGCTCTTTTCGCATACTTTGTGGCTCTAGCGTATAAAACGGATGGAAACACATTTTTCTTTCCTCATTTCTAATTAAAAATAATGCGAAAAGATGTCCGAAATCATTCTTCATCACAAAATAGGGACTAATTCGAACAGCCACAATCTTTGCGAAAACAGCCTTGTTGAAATAACGCTTTGAATGTTTCCATTCGCTTACGATTTACTTGAAAATCATAATAACCTGCACGTGAAGCTGAGCGAATATGGATCAATTTATTTTTGGGGTCTAACAGTATTTGAATATCATCTTTAAATCTCATCCATTTCGATGTGAACACAGCATGTAAATAGTCAGATTTCTTCTCCTTAACGTGGACCCGATCAAAGTGATTCGTGACTAACTCAACAACGATTGACATCGCTTTCTCCTCACTCACTTCATAAGGCAATGCAGGAATAAAATGGTTCTTCCCTTCTCCTTCTATCGAACTAACACAGTTTTTTTTCCATGAAGTGCATACTTCTAATTCATTCATCGTCTATAACACTCACCTTAAATTTAATGACATATTAATTATTTCCCTACTTTGAAGATCAAAAACCCCTCTATAGAAAAGAGGGGCTGTTAATATATAATTTTTTCTAATGCCTCTTGAAGTTCATTCCTCTTTCAAGAGGAGCAAGTTTACATTCTAAAAAGGTAAAGGCATTTTATATCATCAATTGGATTTTAGAGGATTGTTCAACAGATGCTCCGATGGTTGTACTAAGTCTCTGCTTCTTAGTACGGGATCACTGACATAATGGACATTGACCATAAATTTCAAACTTATGTCCGGATATTTCATAACCCATTAGTTTTTCATTAATATCGGTCATCGGACATGTCTGAATTTCTTTGGTCTTTCCACATGTAGTACAAATAAAATGATGATGGTGGCGAGAATTGGAGCAGGAGATACGAAATAACTTTTCTCCTGAGAGTTCCGTTTCTTCTAAAATGCCAAGGTCTACAAACAAAGATAAATTTCGATAGACCGTGTCAAAACTCAATCCCGGATAGCTTTCCTTCATATACTCCAAAACATCCTTCGCGTTCAAATAGCGGTCATTGGTGGCAAATAGCGTCACCATATCTTCTCGCTTACCTGTTTGCTTGTATCCACGCTCTTTCATAATTTCAATGGCTTCGCATACCTTCATGAACTTATTTCACATCCTTCGAAATCATGTGATGCTGGATTTTTTTACCGACTATAGTGGCAATTAAAATAAAAATCGAGGAAGCAACAATCGTCCCTCCAGGCGCTAAATCTAAGTAATAGGCAGATATTAAACCTACGATCACAGCGGATTCTCCAAATAGAATTGAAAGAAATATGGTTTGTTTAAATCCGCGAGCAATTCGAATACTAGCGGCCACTGGTAATGTCATTAAACTTGATACAAGTAAAATTCCAACAATTCTCATCGATGCAGCAATGACAAGCGCGACCATGATAATAAATACAAAGTGAATCACTTTCGCTTTGATTCCAGATGCTTTTGCGTATTCTTCATCAAAAGAAAGTAAGAAAAGTTCTTTATACAAGAACAGAATGGTAAAGATTACACCAATACTGATTAGTGTAATTAACCATACATCGCTAGAACTGACGGCTGACACACTGCCAAATAGATAATTAAATAAATCCGTGTTGAATCCGTCTGCCATAGATATAAAGATGACACTCAAACCAATTCCACCAGATAAAATAATTGGAATCGCTAATTCTTCGTAATGTTTATAAAGCGAACGCAAACGTTCAATTAAAATTGAACCTACTACTGAAAAGCCCATCCCGAAATATAGAGGATTTAAGCTTGCCATCGAAGGGAATGTTTTACTAATGAGTAAACTTGATGCAATTCCAGCAAGAGTGACGTGACTCAATGCATCAGCAATGAGAGAAAGTCTTCGAACGACGATGAACGCTCCTAATAGGGGCGCAATAATGCCAATGAGTAATCCAGCTAAAAATGCATTTTGTAAAAATGAGTATTGTAATATAGCTTGAAACATAAGCCACCTCTTCTTTAATGATGGCTGTTTTCGTAAAGAATGTTGCTTGCTTTTTGCATTAGTCCATATTTCGTGACGAAGAAAGACTCCGTGAATCTTTTTGTATTATTTTTAACTCGAAATAAGGGTAAAGGAGTGTTTCCACCCGTTATTATATGCTTGAGCAACAAATTATGCGAAAAGAGCCTTAATGATTGTGCTGTAACACATGAACATCGTGGCCATAAAAGGAGGAGAGCTCATTGTCTTTCAGCTGATGAAATTGTTGGGTATTACCATGAAAGTGTAATTCTCGATTCAAACATGCGACATGCGTCACTTTATTCGAAATAGTTCCGATGTCGTGGGTAACTAAAATTAACGTGATCCCTAACTGTTTGTTTAGCACTTCTAACATGTCATAAAAGGATTGAACATTTTGGCTATCAACACCAACTGTAGGCTCATCTAAGATTAGTACGTCAGGCTCACTTACTAATGCTCTTGCGATAAAGACGCGCTGTTGTTGTCCACCTGATAACTCGCCTATATTTCGATTGTAAAGGGGTTCCATTCCAACTGAAGCTATGGCTTTCATCACTTTTTCTCTGTTTTTACGCCCGATAAAACGGAACATACCTGTTTTTTTGGTTAAGCCACTTTCAACCACTTCATATACTGTTGCAGGAAAGCCTGAATTAAAAGAATTCGCTTTTTGTGAAACGTAACCGATCCGGTCCCATTCCTTAAATTTTCCTTGCGATACTCCAAACAACTTTACTTGCCCTTCTTTTGCTTTTAACAGCCCTAGTATCAACTTTAATAGTGTCGACTTCCCAGATCCATTTGGCCCTACTATGCCTAAGAATGCTCCCGTTGGAACAGATAACTGGACATCTTTTAACACAAAATCTCGATCATAACGATAGCTAACATTATTTAACTCAATTATGGTCTTGGTTTCCATTTTTTTAACTCCTTATTCAGAATGATTCCGATTTACTATTGTTCAAAGTATACTAGATTTATTTACTCTTGTAAATAAACTACTCATTGAGACTGCTTCGCTGAAGACCTCGAGCCGATACCACTTACAGCTAAACACCTATCTTACTCACAAAATTAAATGTCTCTTACCTTTAAAAAAACAATCTTCATTGAGAAGATTGTTTTAATGTATTGCTGATTTAAATCGTGCTCCCTTTGTTTCTTGTGTATTCATAATGGTGATAAATGCCTGTGGATCAATGTCTCCAACAATTGATTTAAGCTTGGTGACTTCTAAACGCGTAACCACAACATAGATCACTTCTTTCTCGTTATCTGTATACCCACCTCTTCCTTTCAACATGGTTGTTCCACGACCAAGACGGTGAAGTATTGCTTCTGATACCTCTTCAAAAACTTCTGAAACGATGATGACCGCTTTCGTTTCGTCCATCCCTTGAATAACCGTATCAATGGTTTTAAAGGCAATATAGTAGGTCATAACAGAAAACATCGCTTGTTCTGCGCCAAATACGAAGGCGGCCCAACCAAAAATAAAAATATTCATAAACATAACAAATTCCCCGACGGAAAAAGGCAATTTCTTCGTTAACAAAATCCCGAGTATTTCGGTACCATCCATCGATCCTCCGTGCCGAATCACAAGGCCTACTCCAATCCCCAAAATCAGCCCACCAAACACAGTAGCTAAAATTGTCTGATCTGTACTAAAAGGTTCTATTTTATGTAGCAAATTTTCTAACAATGCTAGTGAGACGATACCGAATAAAGAAGAAATCATAAATGTTTTACCAATTTGTTTATACCCAAAATACATGAAAGGCAAATTTAGCAAGACAACCAGAATCCCAAAGTTGAAAAACCCAGATACATCCGATAATAAATAACTCATGATAAGGGAAACCCCAATAATTCCACCGTCAATGATTTGATTAGGAACGAGAAAAAGTTCAATGGATATAGCCGCTAATCCTGCTCCAATGAAAATCATGACTAACCTATAAATATAATGTAGCAAACTTTCTTTTTTATGGACTTTTTTCGTCATACATCTCTCCCACTTTTCTTTTTATATTTATCGTACACTTTTATTTCATTTGTGCATAGACTTCAAATGAGGAGTGATATTCGGTGAAGCTAATTCAACATGTAATTAACCAAAAAATGAATCGAATTACAGGTGAAGAGTTGTTAAAACACGCCAACCAGTATTCGGTTAAACTGTCATTGGATGATGCCAATCTGATTGCCCACTATTTAAAAGGAAAAAACTATGACCTATTTGACGCAAAACAAAGAAGTCAAATTATTAAACATGTGGCAAAAATTTCTGGTCCTGCAACAGCAAAAGAAGTAAATAGTCTTTTCTTGCAGTTTTTAAAATCATAATCCATTTAAATTCCATCTGACCTACTTACTTTAAGAAAAAAGTAGCTGAAGAAAAAAAGCTGTGTATTTCACAGCTTTTTTTTACGAATTGATGAAGAATAAAATTTTTAGTGGCTATGCTTCAGACGCTGGGAGCTTTTTTTATTGGCTTAGTATCTTCTCACGGATGGTTTCTTCAAAGGATTGATTTTTTAACATTTCAATTTCAAAGAGATAAGGGGGTTTTTTGTCCTTTTTATCTTCTCCTACATAAGGCGTTTCAAGTATTTTTGGTACAGTTTGTAAATTTGGGTGATGAACAATTGAATTAATTGCTTTAAAACCAATATAGCCAAAACCAATGTTTTCATGTCGGTCTTTTCGAGCACCTTGAACATTCTTACTATCATTTATGTGCAACACTTTTAATCGATCTAGTCCTACTAATGAATCGAACTCTTCTAACACCCCATCAAAGTCTTCCACTATATTATACCCTGCATCATGAGTGTGACAAGTATCAAAGCAAACTGAGAGTTTTTCATTGAGATGAACACCATCGAAAATTTGGGCTAATTCCTCAAATGATCGTCCACATTCAGTGCCTTTACCTGCCATAGTTTCTAAAGCTATTTGAACAGTTTGGTCTTTTGTAATCACTTCGTTGAGTCCTTTGATGATTTGCTTAATTCCAGCTTCTGTTCCCTCACCAACATGTGCACCAGGGTGTAAGACGATTTGTTTCGCACCTAATGCTTCAGTTCGTTGGATTTCTTGACGTAGAAAATTCACGCCGAGCTCAAAAGTATCCATATTTTTACTATTACCAATATTAATGATATAGGGTGCATGTACGACAATTTCATCAATGCCGTTCTCTTTCATGTGAAGATGACCTTTTTCAATGTTAAGGTCTTCGATTTTTTTACGCCTTGTATTTTGTGGAGCACCTGTATAGATCATAAAAGTATTAGCTCCATAAGAAACTGCTTCTTCGCTCGCAGCTAAAAGCATTTTCTTACCACTCATGGAAACGTGTGAACCAATTTTCAACATCCAAATCCAATCCCTTCTAAAACAACTTACTTATTTCTATTTTTAATTCGACGTTCTTTCTTTTTAATTTCGTCCATTTGCCACTTCATTTTTCGTTTGTACCCTGGCTTTACTTTTTTAGGTTTATTGATATGCGTTTTCGCTTTTTCATCAATGCTATCACTCGTTTTTTGACGTTTTGAGCGTTTATTCAATTCGCCTAGTTCTACCCATTCTCCTTTTTTTAGGTCCTGTTGAACAAACTTAATACCCAACTTCTCAAGTTTTACTAACGCATCTTCATCGCTAGGAGTGTAAATCGTTGCTGCTATTCCAGAAAAACCTGCACGAGCCGTACGACCTGCTCGATGGATATAGAAATCAAGATCCTTTGGTAGCTCAAAATTAATAACATGACTAACACCTTCAATATCAATGCCTCGAGCCGCTAAGTCTGTCGCCACAATAAATTGATAGTCAAGATTTCGGATTTGTTTCATTTGCTGTTTACGTTCTCTTGGTGATAAATCACCGTGGATTCTTCCTACCTTTAATCCTGCAGCATTGAGTTTGTCTGCCACTTCTTCTGCTTTAGCTTTTGTATTCGTGAAGACAATCGATAAATAGGGGTTGTAGCTCTTCAACATATTAACAAGCAAGTTAATCTTGTCACGGCTTTTTTGTGGAACAACTACATGCTGGATGTTCTGAGCCGAAACTTGCTTAGGTTGTACGTGAGTATAGACCGGATTTTCCATGTATTTTTTCAAAAATGGCTTTAATTTTTCTGGAAGAGTTGCTGAAAATACAAGAATTTGAAGATTGCTTGGCATTTTTGCTGCAATCTTATCAACGTCTAAAATGAAGCCCATATCAAGCATTAAATCTGCTTCGTCCACTACTAACATGGTTGCAGTATGAACAAATAAAGCTTGTTCCTTCATTAGATCGCTGATTCTACCTGGGGTACCAACGACGATATGAGGTTGATTTTTCAACTTTGTTATCGCCCGTTGCTTATCTGTACCGCCTATGAAATTACGCACTGTAATTTCCTCATCAGAATGCTTCGCTAACTCAATCGTTGCTTGATAAAGCTGCTGAGCAAGCTCACGAGTTGGTGCGGTAATGACTGCTTGGACAGTCTGCTGTTCTACATTAATTTTTTGAAGAATTGGCAATAAGAAAGAGTGT
Organism: Bacillus sp. 2205SS5-2; assembly: GCF_037024155.1. Lineage (NCBI taxonomy): Bacteria > Bacillati > Bacillota > Bacilli > Caryophanales > Bacillaceae > Bacillus > Bacillus spongicola. The sequence continues at coordinate 221,147 of NZ_JAYKTS010000002.1, read as the reverse complement.
GTCTTTCCCGTACCGGTCTGTGATTGACCGATAGCACTTTCCCCTTTTAAAATCGTAGGAATGATTTTCTCTTGTATTTCTGTAGGCTCTTGAAAGCCTGCTTCTTTGATTGCTTCATTTATAAATGGTTTAAATGAAAATTTATTAAATTGATGGGACATATTTTCCCTCCTAGTGTTTGAACATTACAGTATAGAACCCATTATGTCATTATAATAAACATTTCCCGAAACATCTACCTCTCAACCCTGTTAATTGTTGAATAAAATAAATTTCACTCTCTTTATAAGCATTTTCATCTCTCCAGCATAAAATACTATGAAGCAGTATGCTGGTTATGAATTTGAGAGGAGGCGAAAAGATGCCACCTAGAAACCCATCTCCGTTTCAGTTTAACCCAAGAGGCGGACGACCACCATCACTGAGAGGAGGATTCTCTCCCGCGCGGCAACCTCAAGCAATGTTTGGAAGAAATATTTTACAAAACCCTCAGAATTCAATCATTCAACAAGGAGCTCGCGCAGCTAAGACAAATAGCGGTTTACTTTCTCGATTGTTTCAGCGTGGAAGCACTTCAAGTGGTGTGAGTAATGCAGTGTCTGGATTTGAACGCAGTGCCGCTGGAAATGTTACAGGAAGTGGTGGTTTATTAAAAGGATTGCTACAGCCAGGGAACGTTAATAGCATGTTAAGTAACACACAACAGATGTTACAAACGGCTCAACAAGTAGGACCAATGATTAAACAGTTTCAACAATATGGACCGATAATCAAAAACCTCCCAGCAATGTGGAAACTGTATCGTGGTTTGCAGGATGGTGACTCAGAGGAAGCAGAAGAAGATACTACGGAATCAAGTGATGCCAATGAATCCACAGAAACTGCTTCTCGGACTACATCAAAAAGATCGAAAAAAACTACAAGCAAGAAGAAATCCACTACCACTTTGCCTCAAGAAGAGGAAACAAAGCTTTCAAGAGGCAACTCAAAGCCTAAATTATATATTTAGTATACCCATTGAAGCCAATGGGTTTTCTTTATAGTCCTCTTTTTTTGTCAACTCTCTAATTCTCCTTTATAATGAGGTAGAAAAAGAAACCGCACTCCGATTCTTAAACAAGGAGGATGTTTATGGAAGTTCAAAAAATTTCACCAAGAGGGTATTGTTACGGCGTTGTAGATGCAATGGTGATTGCACGAAACGCTGCTTTAGATAAAAGCCTACCACGTCCCATCTATATTTTGGGGATGATTGTTCATAACAAACATGTGACAGATGCCTTTGAAGCAGACGGGATTATTACCCTTGACGGAGAAAACCGTAAAGAAATTTTAGAAAAAGTGGACACTGGAACCATCATTTTCACAGCACATGGGGTTTCCCCCGAAGTAAGAAAGTTAGCCGCTGAAAAAGGACTTATTACGATTGATGCCACATGTCCTGATGTAACAAGAACACATGACCTTATTCGCGAGAAAGAAGCAGAAGGTTATGAAGTCATTTATATCGGTAAAAAAGGACACCCTGAACCTGAAGGAGCGGTTGGTGTAGCACCTCAAATTGTTCATTTGGTAGAAAAACCAGAGGAAGTCGCCTCCTTAACTATCAAAAGCGATAAAATTATTGTCACAAATCAAACCACAATGAGTCAGTGGGATGTAGTTGATATCATGGAAAAAGTTACAGAAAAATATCCTCACGCCGAAGCCCATAAAGAGATATGTTTAGCCACTCAAGTCCGTCAAGAGGCGGTTGCTGAACAAGCTGGTGATGCAGATGTTTTAATTGTTGTTGGAGACCCTAAAAGCAACAACAGCAACCGACTTGCTCAAGTTTCAGAAGAAATTGCTCATACAAAAGCCTACCGCATTTCTGATGTATCAGAACTTGAAATTGAGTGGTTGAAGGACGCCGGGAAAATTGCAGTTACTGCTGGGGCATCGACTCCAACACCGCTTGTCAAAGAAGTGATCAATTTTTTAAACCAATTTGAATACACTGATCCGACCACCTGGAAAAGAGAACGTACTGTTCCTCTGCATAAAATTTTACCTAAAGTAAAAAAACCAAAAACAATTTCACAAGACTAATACAACTCTTAATGTAGTACTTCTTGATTAAGCAATGATCTTGCGGCCTATCAAAAAAAACTATGCGACCAATTGTCAGCAAAGTTTTTTTTGATAGGCACATTTCGTACACATTGTTGCTTTTTCATTTAATCATCAATGATAACATCATATTCCCCATTGACTTGATTCAAAAAGACACGAAATAAAGCCCCGATTCCTATCTTTTAGACGGTTAATATACTGCTGCAAAAAAACTATACGATGGTAAATGGATTCGTATTCGTTTCTGACTGAATAATTTCCACTTTAAAGTTCCGTTCTATCATCTTTCTCTCTAGAATTTTGGCAACACCCTTTATCATGACTTTTTCAACATGATGACCAGGGTCCACCACATTTAATCCTAACATCATCGCTTCGTGTGCTGTATGAAAATATAGATCCCCCGTAACTAAAACATCGGCTCCTTTAAACTTTGCAGCATGTATGTATTTGTTGCCATCTCCACCTAAAACAGCTACCTTTTTCACTGTTTCCTTTTTATGCCCTACAAAACGAACCCCCTCAACCTTTAACTGCTTCTTGACAAATTGGGCAAATGCCTCTAAAGACATTGGCTCCTTTAAAGAGCCAATTCTTCCTAAGCCTAATGTTCTCCCTTTTTGCTTTAGCTTAATCACATCATAAGCTGGCTCTTCATAAGGATGTGCTTTTAACATGGTCTTGATTAATTTTTGTTCAAGAGATTGTTCAACGATTGTTTCAATGCGAACCTCTGTGACTTCTTCAGCCTTTCCTTGTGAACCAATATATGGGTTACTTTCTTTTAATGGCAAAAAGCGTCCTGTTCCAGAGCTTGAAAAGGAACAGTTTTGGTAATTCCCTATATGTCCTGCACCACTTTCTCCTAGCGCTTTTCGCACCTCATCAGCCGCTTCCTCGGGAACATAAACGACTAACTTACTCAAATCTTCTTCAAACGATGGAACTAAAATGTTCGTATTTTCTAATAACAGTGCTTCAGCCAGTAGATCATTCACACCACCTTGTGCCACATCTAAGTTCGTATGGGCTACATATACTGCGATATCATTTTTGATTAACTTTTCAAATATTCTTCCCTGTCCTTTATCTGTCACAAGGTTTTTTAACGCATTATAAATGGGTGGGTGATGGGCGATTATTAAATCTATTTGCTTTTCGATTGCCTCATCCACCACTTCCTCTAAAACATCTAGAGTGATCATGACTCTTTCGACATTTTTATTTAGAGAACCGACTTGAAGACCAATCTTATCTCCTTCTAATGCATACTTTTTGGGAGAAAAATCTTCAAATTGTTCAATGATTTGAAAACCATTCACTTTTTTCATCAAATGACTCCCTCCACCATCGTGATTTTTTTTCTGAATTCACTCTTTTTTATCGATAACTCACTCGTTTCTTCCGCTTGTTCCATTTCTTTTAGTATCCTCTTCCATTGATCGCATTCTTGCTGCCATTTTTTTTTGAAAATATCATTATTTTCTTTTATTAATATGGGACCAAGTAATAATTCTTTTTCAGTTAATTGATAAGAATCCCCTTTTTCTGCTACTACAATCTCATAAATTTTATTTTCTTCTTCTAAAATTTCTTCTTTAACAACAGCCCATCCATTTTTCATTAACCATTTTCTAATGGAAATGGCTGAAACATTCGGTTGTAATATTAACCGCTCATTCCCAACCAATTTTTCTTTTCCCTCTTCTAAAATGGACGAAATAAGCGTGCCTCCCATCCCTGCAATGGTAATGACATTCACTTCTCCTCTAGAAATCACCTCTAAGCCACTACCCAAACGGACTCGTATATGATTTTCTAATCTCAACTGTTGCACTTGATGCTTGGCCGATTCGTACGGTCCTTCAACAACTTCCCCTGCGATGGCGAAATTGACGATTCCAGCTTTAACCGCATAGCATGGTAAATACGCATGATCTGACCCTATATCAACGAGGCGTGACTCGTGAGGAATAAAACTAGCTACTTTTTCTAATCTCTTCGATAATTTTTCTGCATTCACTTTTTTCACCACATTCTACTCATTCTTTTATTCTTTTAGGCTGTATTCGCAAAGATTGTGACTTTTCGCTTTAGTTTATAATCTATGATGTAGCTTTGTTTCGGACATCATATACGAAAAGCGGAAGTGGCTCGCCCTGAGGCGGCAGGCAAATGACAGGACACGCAGTGAAGCCTGCTTCACGTAGTGGACTGGCATTTGACCCGAGCCTCAAGCCACTGCAGCTGGATCACGAAAAGCGGAAGTGGCTGCCCTGAGACCACCGGCATCTGGCAGTACACGCAGTGAAATGGAGAATTTAGTAAAAAACCAAATGAAATAGCCACAATGTATACGAAAAAAGCCTTCTTTTATTATTATGACAAGAAAAAAAGCCCTTTGCAAAGGCAAAGGGCTTTTTTCTACTCAAGACTCAATAACCATTCAGTCATAGCATCAAGGTTTTCAGCTGGTACTAGGTTCGCTGGCATTCCAGCTCCTTTACCATTTTGAAGAATATCCTTGATCTCTTCAGCGCTGTATTTTTCACCCACGCCTACTAGACCAGGACCTACACCGCCACCATAATCTCCACCGTGACAACCGATACAAGATTTTTCGTAAAGCCCTTCAGGATCAAAAGCGACATCCTCTGAACCTTCCATTTCGCCTTCACCATGCTCACTAGCCATTTCGTCAGCATCGCTAATTCCTTTAACAGAAAGGAAAAAAACGAGACCAATTCCCATCACCATAATCAAGATAAACGGAATAATTGGATTGCGATTCATGCATATAACCCCCTTTGTATGTAAAATTGAATTGTCTTTTAATGTACAAGCACTATATATTTTACTTGAAAAAGTAGAAAAGGAAAAGTCTTTACCTCAATTTTTCTACATTATTTGCAAATTCTCCATAAAAAAAGTCTCAGACATGCTGAGACTTTTCAAGAAATTAAGAAAAACAACCAATTTCTCTTGCAATCACCATTCTTTGAACTTCCGAAGTACCTTCCCCAATTTCGAGAAGTTTTGCGTCACGCATCATTCTCTCGACTTCATAATCTTTCATATAACCGTTTCCACCATGTAGTTGCACTGCTTGGTCGGTGATTTCCATACACACTTCAGACGCATACAATTTGCACATTGATGCTTCTTTTGTAAATGGTTTGCCCTGATCTTTCAACCAAGCTGCTTTATGAACCATCGTACGAGCAAGTTCAATCTTCATCGCCATATCAGCCAGTTTAAACTGAGTCACCTGAAATTGAGATAAGCTTTTTCCAAATTGCTTTCTCTCTTTTGAGTATTGGAGGGCTTTGTCAAACGCTCCTTGAGCGATACCTACAGCCATTGCCCCAATACCAATTCGTCCACCGTCTAAGGTCATTAAAAATTGTTTAAACCCTTCACCTTGATTACCTAAGAGGTTTTCAGTTGGAACACGAACATCTTCCATAACAAGTTCGGTTGTATTTGATGCATGAAGTCCCATCTTTTCGTAATTGTCAACAATGGTAAAACCTTTTGAATTCGTTGGGACAATGATTGCACTTATTTCTTTTTGTCCATTCTCAGTTCCAGTAATAGCAGTAAGAGCTAAAGAGTTCGCATAGCTCGCATTGGTTATGTAACATTTGTTTCCGTTAATTACATATTCATTTCCATCTACCTTGGCAGTCGTTTGTGTTCCACCAGCATCTGAGCCTGCATTGGGTTCTGTGAGACCAAATGCTCCGAATGACTCTCCTGTACAAATGGGAGTTAAGTACTTTTGCTTTTGCTCATGTGATCCGAATAAATTTAGTGGTGCTCCTCCTAATGATATATGTGCAGAATAGGTTATGCCTGTCGATGCACATACTCTACTTAATTCTTCTACAACAATTGCAAAGCTAATAGTATCCGCTCCCGAACCACCATATTCCTCCGGGAAAGGCAATCCCATAATTCCTAACCCTGCCAATTGCTTAAACTCTTCTATCGGAAAGGTCTTGTTTCGATCTCGTTCAATCGCTCCTGGAGCGACAATTTCATTCGCAAATTCCTTAATGGTGCGTTGAATCATCTTTTGTTCAGAAGTTAATTCGTAATTCATAACCATCCCCCTTTACATGAATACGCTTTCATTTGTATTATATAAGGAAGGAAGTCTGTTCTCAACATTTAAAATTTTCGTTATTTTCTAAATGTTATTTGAATATAAAGATTAAAATAACTATAGACCCCAATGCACTGGCAATATAAAAATAAGTCAATCTCCATTTTAGGCCAATCCAACCCCAAAATATACAGTTGATAAACAAGATGAGGTAAAGGCTCCATTCACTTTTCTCCTCATAAGATAGGTTGAAATGAAGGGAAGCCATAAAGAAAATTACGCTAGCTTGGATAAAGAGAAGAGGAAACGATTTTTCTTTATCAGAAAAGTAAATAGCCGAAAAAAATAATAAAACGACAAAAGCCAACAAAATCACTGTTTGCAATACGTTTGACAATTCAGTAAAATATATGACAAATACCGAAATTGGAATCATTAGACTATAGAGGGTGAGTAAATACCACCAATTCCTTAGTATGAAAGACTCCTTTTTCTTGGGCTGATTATTTCCTTCACTATATAGGGAAAGTAAAAATTCACAATAATGTTCAGGTAGCATTTTGTTTTGTTTCCACATTTCTATTTCATTTATTATCGTTTCTTTACGATGTTTATTCATGAATCATCACATCCTGTATGTTACAATTCGCTCTCTAGAGACAAAATCCTTCCAAATTTTCATAAAAATTTGGAAACAAAAAAAACAATAGTTCACTCCGAAAAGTAAACTATTGCTGATTGCCTATTCTAAGAAGTCTTTTAAACGTTTGCTACGGCTTGGGTGACGAAGTTTTCGAAGAGCTTTCGCTTCAATTTGACGAATACGTTCGCGGGTAACGCCAAATACTTTTCCAACTTCTTCTAGAGTTCTTGTTCGGCCATCATCTAATCCAAAACGAAGTCGTAATACATTTTCTTCACGATCTGTTAATGTATCTAAGACATCTTCAAGTTGCTCTTTCAACAACTCATATGCAGCGTGTTCTGAAGGAGATTGTGCTTCTGCGTCTTCAATAAAGTCTCCTAAATGAGAGTCATCTTCCTCTCCAATCGGAGTTTCCAAAGAAACTGGCTCTTGAGCAATCTTTAGAATTTCGCGCACCTTTTCAGGCGTTAAGTCCATTTCTTCTCCTATTTCTTCTGGTGAAGGTTCACGACCTAAATCTTGTAGTAGTTGTCGTTGGACACGAATTAGTTTATTAATGGTCTCAACCATATGAACAGGAATCCGAATGGTTCTTGCCTGATCCGCAATTGCACGTGTTATAGCCTGACGAATCCACCAAGTAGCATACGTACTAAACTTAAATCCTTTACGATAATCGAATTTTTCTACAGCTTTAATTAAGCCCATATTTCCTTCTTGAATTAAATCTAAGAATAGCATGCCACGGCCTACATAACGCTTAGCAATACTTACTACAAGACGAAGGTTTGCCTCAGCCAATCTTCTCTTAGCTTCCTCATCACCATTTTCAATGCGGTTTGCAAGTGAAATTTCCTCTTGAGCAGAAAGAAGGTCTACTCGACCAATCTCTTTCAAATACATTCGTACAGGGTCATTAATCTTCACTCCAGGAGGAACACTTAAGTCATTTAAGTCAAATTCCTCATCTGTACCTTTATTAATTTGAGCTGTACTTGGTGCATCGTCGGCCCCGTTTTCATTAATAACTTCAATGCCTTGTTCACCCAAACTTTCATAGTATTCATCCATTTGATCGGATTCAATATCAAAATTCGAAAGCTTTTCAGCTATTTCTTCATATGTTAAGACACCGCGTTTTTTCCCAACCTCAAGTAATTGTTCTTTTACTTGTTCTAACGTAAGTTCTGATTCTACCTCTTTGGAACGTGCTGACTTTTCAGCCATTAGTTCCCCTCCTTCCAACATCCTAAAACTATTTATTGTGAAGAGACTTTTGTAACTGAATGATTTCCATTGCAATTTGAACCGCTTTGGTTACGTCGTTCTGCCTCTCCGCTTCTCTTCTCTCGTTTTCTTTATCCTTTATTGTCAACATCTTTTGATGTTTTAACACGGAATTTACACAATCCACGATTTCTTGATCACTTGCCTCATTATTAATCGACATCATCTCAATATCGGTTATCACCCTTCTTAATTTCTCGTCAGGGATAAAAGTAAGGAATGAACTTGTATTTGGACTGTTATCTTCCTCATAATAGGCTAATAAATACGTAAAGATTGCTTGATGCTCATCTATATTAAAGGGTTCTCCTGCTAACAGTTCTCGTATTTTATAGGTAACATCTGCATCTTTCAACATATGTGCAATAAGATGACGTTCAGCTGTTTGGTAAGCAGGGAACAATCGATGATTAACTTTGGGTTCAACTAGTGCGATTTGTTGTTTTTTACCAATTGAAGGATCTTTCTTCCTTTGCATGAAATATATCTGTTTTTGTTGCTGGACAAGTGCTTCTAACGATAAATCAAATTCATCTGATAGCTGCCTTAAATAAAGATCTCTTTCAACAAAGCTATCTAAGTATGAAATCTCTGTAAGCACTTCTTCGATATACTTTAGGCGATCTCCTTCATCTTGAAGGTTTTTTTTCATTCGGAAATAGACTAACTTAAAGGCCATGAACGTTATACTTGCCCCTATTACATTCTCTAAAAATTTCTTCTTACCGAATTTTTGAATGTAGTCATCAGGATCTAGTTTCTCAGGAACTTGAGCAATTCGAACATTCATACCTGTTTCTGTTAGCATTTTGGCTGTTCGGAATGCGGCCTGGATTCCAGCAGAATCTCCGTCATAGCAGATCACAATGGAACTGGCCATTCTTCTAATCATTCCTATATGCTGTTCTGTTAATGAAGTACCCATCGTAGCAATACCATTTTTAATATCTGCTGTCGAAGCAGATATCACATCAGCAAATCCTTCAAATAAGATAGCTTGATCTAACTTCTTAATCTGTCCTCTAGCGCGATGAAGATTGTAGAGTATCCCACTTTTATTAAAAAGAACTGTCTCCGGGCTATTTAAGTATTTGGGTGAATCGTCTTGTAAAGCACGTCCAGAAAAAGCAATCACTTTTCCTTTAACGTCCTCAATTGGGAACATAATTCTCCCTCTAAAACGATCAAAATATGTGTTTTCATCTACTTTCTTTACTAATAACCCTGCATTTTCCATGAGTTCAACCGGAAAATCACGTTTCTGTAAAAATTTCACGGTGAAATCCCAACTTAATAAGGACCACCCTATCCGGTATTCTTTAATCGTTTCTAACGTAAATCCGCGAAGCAATAAATATTCAAGTGCATCCTGACCTTCTTTTGTGTTTACAAGTAAATGATGGTAAAATTTACATAATAATTCATGTGCTTCTAGCATCAATTCTTGCTCTTTCGATATTTTCGTATTCGAAATAGAAGGAATATCTAGCTCCACCTGTATTCCCGAACGGCCTGCTAGCTCAATTAATGTTTCTTGAAAACTGATTCCTTCTGTATCCATTAAAAAGGAAATCGCGTTCCCACCAGCTCCACACCCAAAACAATGATAAATCTGTTTTTCAGGTGAAACAGAGAAGGACGGGGTGCTTTCACCATGAAAAGGACATAAGCCGAAATAATTTCGCCCCTGCTTTTTCAGTTGAACATAATCACTAATGATATCAACAATATCCACAGATTGGCGTATTTCATTTACTTTTTCCTCTGGTATTCTTCCCGTCAATTTCAATCACCTTGCCTAGTTCATTTAGTCAGGCTCTATTCGCACACATTGATGCTATTTAGACAACATCGAAGACAATAGTTCAATAAAGCGAACTCGATCCTCTTCAAGAAAGGGCTTTGGTCCTTTGCCATATCGGCCTCTTCTTCTTTCTTTCGCTGCAAGGTAACGGAAGTCTAAGGCCGTTTCAATCGTTTCTTCCCTATACTGCATTCCCTTCGGCGATAAAACTAAAACACCTTTAGGCAGAGCAAGACCAGCTAACCCGATATCTTGACTAATCAGAATATCCTTCGCTTTAATATGATTCAGGATGTAGAGATCAGCCGATTCTTTCTCATCATCTACATATATCCACTTTCCTTTTGTAGGAGAATGCATTCTATGTTGATAGGATGCGACAAATATAATTTGAACTTTGTAATCATGAGCAAGACGTGTCGCCTCATCTTTTACGGGACATGCATCCGCATCCACAAAAATAGATCTTGATTCATCTGTATTAATAGTAATTCTACATCACTCCAAGGAATCCTTCTCTTATTTGCATTTTCTCTAAGAAAAAAAGCGATACTTGTCGAATTTTATTATTCCCATATTCTTGACATACCTCAATAATTAGTTTATTCCTATCACGATTAGTCTAAACCTATTTTCATGAGTTTTATCACAATTTTTTATTATAGTATAAAGAATGCATTTTGACTATGTTTTTTATTCATTCAATATAAATAACAGCACAAACTTATTGTGCTGTTACAGGTTTCGCTTAATTAAAGGAAATCATTCGTGATTGCAAACCAAAAGCAGACGATAATTATTTCCGTTGAATATAACTTGTGATGATATTAGCCGTTTCTTCTACCGCCTTGTTTGTAACATCAATCACTTTGCAATCTATCTTTTCGGCAACGCGTTCAAAATACTCAATTTCTTGAGCAATTCTTTGCATATTTGCATAGCTGGCTTTATCGTTTAATCCTAATGCTTTTAGACGCTCTTTACGAATGTTATTTAGTTTATCAGGTGAAATTTTCAATCCAAAGCACTTTTCTGGAGATACTTTAAATAATTCCTCAGGAGGATCAACTTCTGGAACAAGTGGAACATTCGCTACTTTTAACCGTTTATGTGCCAAGTACTGTGATAACGGTGTTTTCGATGTTCTTGATACACCAATTAATACAATATCTGCTCGTAAAATCCCTCTCGGATCACGTCCATCATCATATTTTACGGCAAATTCAATTGCTTCAACTTTTTTAAAATAATCTTCATCTAACTTTCTTACCTGACCAGGTTCATTTAAGGGTTCCATCTGATACATACTTTCAAATGTATCGATTAATGGACCAATTACATCAAATGACTTAATACCTAATCCAGTTGTTTTTTTCTTCATATATTCTCGCATCTCTGGTTTTACAAGTGTATACACAATCACACCTTTATCTAAACTAACGAGGGAGAATACTTCATCTAAATGCGAAAGCTCTTCAACATAAGGAAACCGTTTTATGGAAGTGTTTTTTCCAATAAATTGACTAGCAGCTGCCTTAGCTACTAGTTCAGCCGTTTCTCCCACGGAGTCGGAGACAATATAAATCATGGGTTCTTTCATCTTTTGGCCACCACCTTTACTATCCTACAAATCCTCTTCTGCCAAAGCAACGAAGGCTTTGGTCACATTTGTTTTCGTAATCCTACCAATTACTTCCATATCACCTTGAATACTCTTCACGATTGGAATCGCATCAATTTGCTTATCAATTAGACTTTTAGCAACGTCAATTAATCGATCCTCACGTTCGCATACGGTAATGTTCGGCATTCTTGTCATAATAATGTTAACGGGTAATGTAGTTAATTCTTGCTTTCCGATACTTGCTCGAAGCAAATCTTTACGTGATAATACACCTACTAAACGGGTTTGATCATCCACCACAAAAAGTGTCCCTACATCTTCAAGAAACATCGTACAAATGGCATCATAGACCGATACATTCTCAGGAACGACAACTGGAATCGATTGATAATCCTTCACAAAAATCTTTTTCAAGTTTTCTGTGAGAAGTTGTGTGCCTGTTTTACCTGTATAGAAATATCCTACCCTTGGACGTGCATCTAAATATCCTGCCATTGTAAGAATGGCTAGATCAGGTCGAAGTGTTGCACGTGTTAGGTTCAATCTATCTGCAATTTGTTCACCTGTGATTGGTCCGTTATCTTTCACAATTTGTAAGATATATTGTTGACGCTTATTTAGTTCGATTATCCTCACCACCTCTAAAATAAAAACGAAAGTGTTATACTTTTATAAAAATATTATATACTAATTAACAAAAAAGAAAAGGGTCTTTCATGAAACTACTCTTTAATATCCAAGATTACTCTTTTGAAGATAAAATATCAATTTTCTTGATTATTCCTTGCAGAAACGTGCTAAATTGTCTTTCAAACTGAGCTACATTAGTTGGATTCTTGAAATAATTCGAATAGGGTCCTGCAGTATCATTTCCTTTTTGATTGCACTTTCATTCTCAAATATTGAGAATTTACTTAGAACGTGTTAAAATGATTCCATCTTTCAACTTAATTGTTGCGTTGACGGACAAATAAGTACTTGTACATAGAGCGAGCCAAGGATAGTGAGAGCTTGGTAACACAAGGAAACGGCGCTCCTGAGCAAACCTAAACAAAGTGAATAGACAACAAGTTTGTCTATTAACTAGGGTGGAACCGCGGGTTTAACTCGTCCCTAGGCAGTGTATTTCTATTGCCGTTGGGAGGAGTTTTTGTTTTGTCAAGGGTGTTTTCGCAAGGATTGTCGCTTTTCGAACCAGTCTATATACGGTGAAATTTCTTATTTTTTGGGCATTTTTTCTTCTATTTTTTCTGGATTCAACAGCCAAATAGAGGATTCCAATTAAAATTTGAGGAAATAGCAACAATTATACGAAAAACTCCAGGTCTGCGGATCCACTGCCACCGTCTACCATGAAAAAAAGTCATTTTTATTCAAAAAATGGTTTACGACTGATTTGTTTGGAATAAGCTAAATAATTTATCTATTCTAAAATATTCTTTTTTTTACACAAAATTAGCAAAGCGGTTGGCAAGCGGTTACCTATTGGCGTTAAGCCTAAGACTGGGGGGCTTATACCCTGGATACGATGATGCATAGAGCAAGACACAAAAACTGGTTTAAGGTCAATGTTTTTTTATTTTCACAAATAAAAATATTTGGAGTGAATTCAATGTCAATGGAACAAATAGTTAGTCTTGCGAAACAAAGAGGATTTATTTTCCCTGGTTCAGAAATTTATGGTGGGCTAGCCAACACTTGGGATTACGGTCCTCTCGGTGTTGAATTAAAAAACAATATTAAAAAAGCATGGTGGAAAAAATTCATTCAAGAATCACCTTATAACGTAGGATTAGATGCCTCGATTCTAATGAACCCCCAAACATGGGTAGCATCTGGTCACGTAGGAAACTTCAATGATCCTATGGTTGACTGTAAAAAATGTAAGTCACGTCACCGAGCGGATAAACTTATTGAAGACAAACTTGAAGAAAAAGGAATTGAGATGGTCGTTGATGGTCTTCCATTTGAAAAGATGGGGGAATTAATCAAAGAACATGATATCGCTTGTCCTACGTGTAATGGTCATGACCTTACCGACATTCGTCAATTTGATTTAATGTTTAAAACACATCAAGGCGTTACAGAATCTTCTTCAAATGAAATATTTCTTCGCCCTGAAACGGCTCAAGGGATTTTTGTTAATTTCAAAAATGTTCAAAGAAGCATGCGCAAAAAAATGCCTTTCGGTATCGGACAAATCGGTAAAAGCTTCCGTAACGAAATCACTCCAGGAAACTTCACCTTTAGAACGAGAGAATTCGAACAAATGGAAATGGAGTTCTTTTGTAAACCTGGCGAAGATCTCGAGTGGTTCGAATACTGGCGTGAATTCTGTAAAAATTGGTTACTCACTCTCGGTATGTCTGAAGATAACATCCGACTTCGTGATCATGGTGAGGAAGAATTGTCACATTATAGTAATGCAACGACGGATATCGAATTTAAATTCCCGTTTGGATGGGGAGAGCTTTGGGGCATTGCCGATCGTACAGATTTTGATTTAAAACGTCATATGGAACATTCCAAAGAAGACTTCCATTATCAAGATCCACAAACCAATGAAAAATATGTGCCTTACTGCATCGAACCATCGCTGGGAGCAGATCGAGTCACACTTGCTTTCTTGGTGGATGCATACGAAGAAGAAGAGCTAGAGAACGATAAACGTACGGTTCTTCGCTTCCATCCAGCACTCGCTCCTTTTAAAGCTGCGATATTGCCTTTATCGAAAAAGCTATCGGATGGAGCAAGAACGGTATTCGAAGAATTATCAAAAGAGCTAATGGTAGATTTTGATGAAACCGCGTCAATTGGAAAACGATATCGCCGTCAAGATGAAATCGGGACACCATTTTGTATCACTTATGATTTTGATTCCGAAGAAGATGGCCAAGTCACCGTGCGTAACCGAGACACAATGGACCAAGTACGTATGCCAATTAATGAAGTTAAGTCATTCATAAAAGAAAAAACCCAATTTTAACAAGAAAAGCGGAAGTGGCTCGTTTTGAGGCGGCAGGCAAATGACAGAACACGTAGTGAATCCTGATTCACGCAGGGGGCTGACACTTTGCCCGAGCCTCAGAGCCACTGCAGCTGGATCAAGAATAGCGGAAGTGGCTCGTTTTGAGGCGGCAGGCAAATGACAGAACACGCAGTGAATCCTGATTCACGCAGAGGGCTGACACTTTGCCCGAGCCTCAGAGCCACTGCAGCTGGATTACGAATGTCAATTTTGACTTAGTTAAAATAGTTTCCCAAATTGAAGATTAACTCTTTCTATACACTTCAAAAAAGACGAACCCTAGGGTTCGTCTTTTTTGATTAAATCCTCAATGGATTGAAGTTGATCTAAAAACTTCCTTGATTTTAAATATAGCCCTGAAGCCTCGTCATAATAACTTCGAATCAAAGTGGTTAATTCATTCTTGGTTTCTTCTTTCACTGATATATTACCCATTCGATTCAAATCGAAAAAATACATAATCCGCAATATTTTTACGGCACTTTGAGATAGCGGGAAATGATGAGGATCGTTACCTTTACAACGATGGCAAATCAACCCATTTTCTTTGAACGAAAAACCAAATGATCCATCGGAATTCCCACAAATAGCACAAGCATTCATTGTGGGATGCAACCCTAAAACAGGCAACATCTTTAATTCAAAAATATGAGTTAAAATTTCCGCATCATAACCCTCATCTATATATTGTAATATTTGTAGATATAGCTGAAACAAAAACGGATTCGGCCTTGCATCATCGGTTCCCTTATCTAGCAATTCTGAGATATAAGTGACATAAGAAGTTTTAAATAGATCTCCTTTAATCCCTTTCATACTTGAAATGATATCTCCTTGCTGTAGAGTTCCTAGTCCACTCCCTTTTTGAAATAAAAAATATCCATAAGTAAAAGGTTGTGAAACGGCTGAGAGACGACTTTTTGGTTTTTTAGCTCCTCTAGCCATAAATGCAACTTTACCAAATTCTCTTGAAAAAACAGTCACTACTTTATTTGATTCTCCATAATTACTAGTTCGAATCACTAGTCCTTCACATTTCTGTTGCAAGTCATCACCTCCCGTCAGTATTCAACCATTACGAGGGATGACTAAGTTTTTATCTTAAGACAAAGGGAAATCAACTTGTACTAGCTCAGCATCGTCAGTCAATCCACTGTCAATTTGACTACTTTCTAGCTCCTTGATGAGAAGATACGTGTCTATATTACCTGTTTCTTGAAATAATTTCCAGGTAAGATCTAACATATTGAATCTCCACCTTTCTTGTTTTTACTAGTAAGTGCCCCTAATGACTTCTGTTCTTAGCTTCACCCTAATCCCTCAAAACATAAGACGTAAAATTTACTAACTGACTTCTTCACCCTTATTTGTAGTGTATTAAACACATCTAAATCTGACTAGAACTATGCATCCTTCTTACGTATTGAAGTGAAAAAACAGTACTAAAAATTTTAATAGTCGTCTTCACGAAAACCATAATCTCGAAGATGTGTGGCCTTATTACGCCAATCCTTCTGAACTTTCACCCAAAGTTCTAAAAAGACTTTTGTTCCTAATAAATTTTGAATATCTAGCCTTGCACGCTTACCAATTTCCTTTAGCATCGAACCTTGCTTACCGATGATTATTCCTTTTTGAGAATCACGCTCGACTACAATTGTTGCCATGACATGGATCATCTCTTTGTCCTCTTCTTTAGACATCTTCTCAATGACTACTGCTAAGGAATGTGGAATTTCTTCACGAGTTAAATGAAGGGCTTTTTCTCGAATCAGTTCTGATGCAATAAATCGCTCCGGATGATCGGTTACTTGATCTGCTGGATAGTATTGTGGTCCCTCAGGAATATAGTTTTTTATTTGCTTGAGCAGCGTATCTACATTATTACCTTCTAGTGCTGAAACGGGAACAATCTCCGTAAAGTCATACAGTTTGCGATATTGATCAATAACAGGAAAAAGATCATCTGGGTGAATTTGGTCAATTTTATTTAGCACAAGAAAGACTGGGGTCGTGACATTTTTTAGTCTCTCAATGATAAATTCGTCTCCTCGACCATATCCTTCTTCCACGTTAACCATAAACATAATAAGATCGACTTCTTTTAATGTATTTTGGGCTACCTTGAGCATGAAATCACCTAGCTTGTGCTTAGGCTTGTGGATACCTGGTGTATCAATAAAAACTAGTTGCGCATCATTAGTCGTTAAAACACCTTGCACTTTATTTCGCGTTGTTTGTGGTTTATCACTCATGATCGCAATTTTTTGTCCAATGACTCTATTTAATAATGTTGATTTCCCTACATTAGGTCTTCCGATAATAGCAATAAATCCTGACTTATGTTCACTACTTTTTTTATTCATGTAAATCCTCCGGTGAAAAAGCTCCTGGTAATAGTTCTTCTACAGTTATTTCTTGAATATCTCCATTGAGGTTTGTAAGTACTACTTTCATTTCTTTGGCGCAAAGCTCTGAAATGACTTGTCTGCACGCTCCACACGGGGACACAGGGCGTTCTGTGTCAGCCACTACCGCTAACATCTTAAACGAAGTAACCCCTTCTGAGTAAGCTTTAAATAGGGCTGTGCGCTCTGCACAATTACACATGCTATAGGCAGCGTTTTCAATATTACATCCATGATAAACAATATCATCACCCGATAAAAGTGCTGCACCTACTTTGAATTTTGAATAAGGAACATATGCCCGCTCTCTTGCCAATTTGGCTTCTTTTATTAATCGTTTAACATCCATGACTGTGACTCTCCTTTTACTTTACAATTCTATTTTACTACATTTCCTCAAGGAAATTAATGGGCTGTAACAACATTGTTAAAAAAGTAAGAAAATTCAAACAATTTACCTATTTTTTAATTGGCTTGTCCTCATATTTTATCCAACTATAGAACGCATTTCAAATAAAGTTATGTAAAAAGAAGATTTTCAATAAAAAACAAGCTCATTTTACATGAGCTTGTTTTCACAATAACCCTATTTTCGGTAAAAAGATAATAAAACCAATACAAACTGATGCGATCGCATAAACCAAAACAGCCGCCGCCGCCAAATCCTTTGCTTTTTTAGCAAGAGGATGAAATTCTTCGGTAACTAAATCGACTGTAAACTCAATCGCACTATTCACTATTTCAACTACAAACATCCCGGCAATCACCATAATTATCAACATCCATTCAACTTTATTGACAGAAAGACTAAAGGAGAGGATGAGGACGATGACAGCTGTTAACGTATGAAAACGAAAATTCTGTTGTGTTTTCCAAACTATTTTCAGGCCATTTAAAGCATAGCTTAAGGCAGGCAAAAATTTTGACCACTGAAAAAATTTAGCTTCTTTGGAGTCCATATTCATCTAAGATATCTTTCTGACGAGAAAACATCGTTTTCTCGTCTTCTTTTGTCATATGGTCATAACCTAATAAATGTAAGAAGCCATGAAGGGCAAGAAATCCAAGTTCTCTCGAGAAACTATGCCCATATTCATTTGCCTGTTCCTTCGCCTTTGGAACGGAGATGATAATATCTCCTAAAACTCTTGGTATACCTTCCCCAACAATCTCCATCTCTCCCTCGCCTAGTTCTTCCATTGCAAAGGAAATAACATCTGTCGCTTGATCTTTCTCTCGATAATCTTTATTAATATCTTGAATGCGATCGTTAGAGACAAATGTTACAGATAGCTCAGAGTCATCCTGTACTTCTTCCTTTTCTGCTGAAAAATTTAATAAAGCTTCTATTTGAGTCAGGTCTTGTTCAGTTAATTCCTTCGTTTCATCAACAAAGTCAATTTGCAAACTCATAAGTCATTCTCCTTTTTATCCTCGGGATATTCTATTCTTGAATGAAAAATGCCATTTAATGCATTACACAGTGTTTCTTTAACAATTTCTAATTCTTGTAACGTAATATCGCATTCATTAAACTGGCCATCCAATAATCTATCTTGAATAATAGAAGACACAATTTTCTCGATTTTTTCTTTCGTAGGATGGTCCATTGATCGGACTGCCGCTTCAACGCTATCAGCAATCGAAATAACCGCAATCTCTTTACTTTGAGGCTTTGGTCCCGGATACCGGTAATCATCCTCTTTTACTTCATTTCGTGTTTCTTTTGCTTTATGATAAAAGAATTTCAAAAAAGTCGTGCCATGATGCTGCTCCGCAATGTCGATAAATTCTTTGGGCATTTTGTATTTTCTAAGGAGCTCTCCCCCATCAACAGCATGTGCAATAATAATATCACGACTCCTCTCAGGTGAAATACGATCATGAGGATTCGGACCATTCATTTGATTTTCAATAAAGAAATGTGGTCTTTTTGTTTTTCCGATATCATGGTAATAACAACCAACTCGAGCTAAAAGTCCATTTGCTCCAATCGCTTCACACGCTGCCTCAGCTAAATTCGCCACCATGACACTATGATGATACGTTCCTGGAGCCTCGGTTAGGATTCTTTTTAATAGGGGATGATTTGGATTGGATAACTCCACCAATCTCATCGTGGAAAGAATTCCAAATCCCGCCTCAAAGAAAGGAAGAAAACCTATTGTCAATACGGCAGAAGTTATGCCAGATCCAAACGCGTAAAGTAATAAATACAGATAATTCATATTTTCATAAGGATTTGATCCTAATAAAACAATAAAGAAAATTATAATAATATTCAATAATGATACAATAATCCCTGTTTGTAGAATGGATAAACGTTGATTTTGCTTGGAAAGAATAATCGTCCCCATTAATCCACTAAAAAGAAAGTAAATCGCAATTTCAATATTAAAACTTCCAGCTACGCTTTCATGAAATATAATACTACCGCATACCGCTAATAATATGGACATGATTAACGAGAGTCGTTCATTTAATAAGAGTCTAATGAGCATTGTTGCCATAGCTGCCGGAAATAAGTAGCCTACCTCCATAATGTCTAGCACTTGCAATAATGCAAAAATCTTCATCAAGAGCAGGGTCAATACGAAGATTAGGCTCAATAAAATGACGTAATTCTGCTTTTTTTCTTCAGATATCTGCCATTTATAGAAGTAAACATATAGAATAGACACCACCATCGCAACAAATAATGCTAGCCCAATAGGTGCCCGACTCGAACTTTCCTCGTTTAATAAATTTACCAGCTTTAACTTTCGATATTGTTCCGCACTAATAATATCCCCTGCTTCTACAATAACAGTCCCTTCGAGAATTCGTTCAGGAGTTACTTCTTCCATTACGACTTCGATTTTCTTTTTCGTAAGTTCTTCGCTGTATTTTTCATTTGAAATAATAGCATAACGCCCTATAGCAATCGAGGATTCTTTAACAGGTTGAGAGAGATTATTTAATTCAATATTTGATTCAATCTCATCTTTTACTTGTGGGACTCCTTCATCTCTAATTTTTTTTGCCATTACCTTTTCGATTTCATCAACAACAATCCGCTGAGCTGATAGGATTTCTTCCTTCTCAGCTACAAGTAGTGATTCAAAAACTTGATCGGATATAGATAGAGTCACATTTTCATTGGCATCCTTAGTTAAACGAGATTTTAATTTGTTTAAACGTTCTTTTGGCGTTAATGGTTTAACTTCTTCATTTTGCTCAGGTTCTTCTAATTGTGGTGAAGAAAAGTTACTCTCCTGCTGAATCTGTAAAATCATATCAAAAACTGACGTAATTAAACTTTTTCGATTCTCTTTTACGTCTGGGGAATACTCATAAACAGGTTCTACTTCTTCAGCAGCCTTTTGTTTTAGTTGTTCTGTTTTTTCTTCATCTTCTTTTGTTGTAGGTGAGTAGATTGTCTCTTTCGCCACTTCAAATAATTCGAGATTATACGTTTCTGTCTGAACATTACTAATTAAAAGGCCGTATAAAATGAAACCGAGAAATAAGAAAATGATCCCTGTGAAAACTTTAAAGCTTATAAGTTCCTTTATTTTTACTAATAGTTGATTCATAGGTCTCCTTCCTATCCCTATATGATAGGTACAATAACGTTAATTATGTAAAATCATAACAGTTTTCCTCGAAAATTTCACTTTTTTTCAAAAGGCTGTTTTCGTAAAGTTTGTTGCTGTTCGCACCAGTATATAAACGGTGATATAGCTTTGTTTCGGGCATCATTTACGAAATGCGGAAGTGGCTGTCCTGCGGCGTCAGGCAAATGAAGAACTCGGAGGTGATGCCTGCATCGCTGGAGGGTTATTCATTTGACCCCGAGCCGCAAGCCACTGCAGCTGGATCAGAGAAATGCGGAAGTGGCTGCCCTGGGACGGCAGGCATCTGGCAGTACACGCAGTGAAGCCTGCTTCACGTAGTGGGCTGACAAATGCCCGAGTCCCTAGCCACTGCAGCTGGATCACGAAATGCGGAAGTGGCTCGCCCAGCAGCGGCGGGCAAATGTTATCCAACGGAGAAGGTCCTGACCTTTGGAGTTGGATAACATTTGTCCCATAGCTGCTAGTCACTGCAGCTAGATCCGTCTATTTTTAATGGGAATCAACATGGAAATGGGCGATTTAATCAAAAACCAGATGAAATAGCCACAATGTATGCGAAAAGAGCCTTTCAAAAAGAAAAACCTGAATAATATATTCAGGTTATCCTTGATTTTGATAAGCCGTAATAACTTTCGCCACTAGTGGATGCCGTACTACGTCCCCTTGCTCTAATACAATTATCGAAATCCCTTTTACATCTTTTAAAATCGTGGTTGATTGAACTAATCCGGACTGAACGCCTTTTGGTAAATCAAACTGAGTAGGGTCGCCAGTAATGACCATTTTTGAACCAAATCCTAAGCGCGTTAAAAACATTTTCATTTGAGCACTAGTTGTATTCTGAGCTTCATCCAAAATTACAAATGCATCATCTAGGGTACGGCCTCTCATATAGGCAAGAGGAGCTATTTCAATCGTTCCTCTATCAATCAATCTTTCTGTATGCTCTGCGCCTAAAACATCATGTAAGGCATCATATAACGGACGCAAATACGGATCGACTTTTTCCTTTAAATCACCTGGTAAAAAACCTAGACTCTCTCCTGCTTCAACAGCTGGGCGTGTTAATATAATTTTCTTAACTTCTCCATTTTTCAGTGCACGGATAGCCATGACAACGGCAAGATATGTTTTTCCTGTCCCAGCTGGTCCAATTCCAAAAACCAAATCACTCTTTTTAATGGCTGAAATATAATGGCGCTGGCCTAATGTTTTCACTCGAATGGTTTGACCTTTGGCATTTTTGGTGATTTCTTCTTCATATAAATCCACCATATACTCTACTATGCCCTGGTTAACGAGTTGGGTAGCATATAACACATCTCTAGGACCGATGTTGATGCCTTTTTTGATTACTTTAAGTAATGTTGAAAGTACTTTGTTTGTATTTTTGACATTACTTTCATCACCCGAAACATAGATATCTCCTCCACGAGAAGTGATAGTGACATGCAATGCTTCTTCAATAATTTTTAAATGGGTATCACCTGTGCCAAAAAGAGCAACAGCTTGATTTGTGTCTTCTAATGAGATATTGATGGTTTTTAACTTTTCTGTCATTCTGAGTCTCCTTGAATGATGGGTTGTCCTTCTGCAAGGTTTTCTATTACTTGAAAATGAATATTTACCCTTACTTTACCATTCTCTTCTTTAGCTTGCAAAACTTTTCCATTCGATATTTCTGCATCTTGTGACAATTCAGATGCTAAATCTTCTTTCGCAAGCTCTATCGCTGCTTTTATAGCCTCCTCTTTGTTATAGGTTCTCTCAACAGACTCACTTTCTTTGTAACTTGTTGTATCGACGGAAATAGGCAACGACCATTTTAGGAAGTTAATCGATTTTTTGGTTTTCTCTTCTTTATAGTCGTCATAACCGATATCTCCCCACCCCCACACCGGTATGGAGAGTCCTCCCAAAGAAAGAAAAAATCGCTTTTCCTCCTCACCAGTTAATACATCAAATTGTGAGGACATTGGAATCACAACCGTGCTTGTATACCATGTTTCTCCGTAAATTTCTCCTTGTGCGGATACAGCCTCATGTTGACCTTCTTTTCCAATTAAACCAGAAACAAGAATTTGCCCTTTTTCCACATATTGATTAATTTTCACTTCTGATTTTCCAACTTCAACAAACAACTTTACGATAGTTCCTTTTTTCTTCGCTACTAAATGTTGAGGACCTACCTCCTTTTTTTCTTCTGGCTCCGTTTTTTCAACGACTTCAAAATGGAAGGTTGTCCCCTTTAATTCCACACCTACCCATGTAATATTATCAATTTCACGGGTCACATCCGATTGAATACGCTCAACATCTGGAAGTAAAAATTGCAATTTACCCTTACGAATTCCCATTTCATTTACAGTCTTATTTAAGGCATGCTCCGTTTCAGGTGATGCCCCTTTCACTTCTATCTTCCACACCATATTAGATAATGCAAGAATCATGAAACAGAAAAGGACCGCCCCAATCATAAAGCCACTATTTTTTCGTGAACGCTTCCACCAAAAAGGAAGACCTTTTCCTCGAATAAACGAAACTTTACAGTCGCTCCTACGCACTGATTTCCTCACATTATGTAAATCATGAAGGAAGAATGTAAAGATCACCGTTTCCGTCCCAACTTTTTTGACATTCCAAATGGAAACCTCTGCCCTAATTAATGTGTTAATAAATCGCTCTATTCCTTTACCTGATACTTTTACCACAACACTCCCTGTCACAAAAGTCATCCAGTGATTTTTCACCATTTAGCCTCCTTTCTATTCTTCTACATAGGTTACTTTCTGAATTTTACCTTGTATTAATATTTCTTCTGGTAAAATCGTTTTAATCACAAATTTGTTACCTTTGATTAATAATTGTCCTTTTTTTAATAACAATCGAACCTCTTTATCGGAAAAAGATAATAATCCATTATGATTTTCTATATAAATATGGAGCTGCCCAACCATTGTGATTCTCGGTAAATCCATCATCACATCCTCTGGAAGGTCCATTCGCTTTGTTATCCATTGACGCCAATGTTGCATCAACTTTTTTGTCATAAAAAAGAACCCCCTTTCCTCTCATGTTTATGAGAAAAGATGGGGATTCATCACTTAAAATTTTCGCATTCTTTTGCCTTTGGATCTTGGAGGACCAAGCACTTCAGACAACACAATTCCATTAATGATATCATTTTGACTGAAAGATGGTACGGTAGGTGTACTGCTTTTTGTTTGTGTTTTATACCTTTCCGCTGTTTTGGAAAGTCCCGCTTTTCTTTGTTCTAGCGTTTTCAATTGATGTTCTGCTTCTAATTTTTTTTCAATAAATTCATTTCTTTGCATATCAACTTGATGTTGCTTCCTTGGGTTCTCATTCAGAATAGGGGCTTGCCGATCTGCATTATGTTGCACCCGCCCTTTATCTTGCTGAGGAGGAATGGAAGGCGAGGTAGGGGGCTCCTCGACCTTCTGAGCTTTATTGAAAACCCTTCCTAGAAGAAAAATAATCACAGCGATAATTATCGCTTCCATAGTCCCCCTCCTTCCTATTTAGTGGTCGTTTGGTTTTCACTTCTGATCTTTATCTTTTTTATCACCTGTCATTTTACCAATTGAGTCTCTCATTTCAGTGTCTGCATCAATATTCCGAAGGTTCATGTAATCCATTACGCCCATATTACCAGAACGCAAGGCTTCCGACATAGCAAGCGGTACTTCAGCTTCAGCCTCTACTACCTTCGCTCTCATCTCTTCAACACGTGCTTTCATTTCTTGCTCATTAGCAACAGCCATCGCGCGTCTTTCTTCAGCCTTCGCTTGGGCGATGTTTTTATCTGCTTCCGCTTGTTCTGTTTGTAATTCTGCCCCGATATTTTTACCTATATCAACATCGGCAATATCAATCGATAAAATCTCGAAAGCTGTACCTGCATCTAACCCTTTAGTTAAAACAGTTTGTGAGATTAAATCAGGATTTTCAAGCACTTTTTTATGGTTGCTAGATGAACCTATCGTCGATACAATCCCTTCTCCTACACGAGCAAGCACCGTATCTTCTCCAGCACCACCAACAAGCCGCTCAATATTGGCTCTAACTGTAATTCTTGCTTTTGCTTTTACTTCGATTCCATCCATAGCAACACCGGCAATAAATGGAGTTTCAATTACTTTGGGGTTTACACTCATTTGCACAGCTTCCAGAACGTCACGACCGGCTAGATCAATTGCGGCCGCTCTTTCAAAAGTCAACTCAATATTCGCTCTGTGGGCTGCGATTAGGGCATTTACCACTCGGTCAACGTTACCTCCTGCTAAATAATGACTCTCTAATTGGTTGATTGTCACTGTTAATCCCGCTTTTGATGCTTTAATAAGTGGATTAATGACTCGATTTGGAATAACTCGACGTAACCTCATACCGATTAATGTAAAGATTGATATTCTCACTCCTGCTGCTAATGCAGAAATCCACAGCATCACCGGTACAAAGGTGAATAGAACAGCAAGGACAATAACAGCGATTACGACCGCCAATAGAACAAAAATCGTTTCTGGTGTAATAGACATTCTTTTTTCCTCCTTATTGGTTTACAGTTCCCGAACAATAATTCTCGATCCTTCTGTTTTGATTACTTTTACTTTTCTTTCTTCTGGAATATAGCCACCTTCTGAGACTACATCAATTCGTTCGTCTTCGATCATGATTGTTCCAGCCGGACGAAGAGCAGTTTGCGTGATTCCTATCGCACCAATAAGCTCCTCTCGTGTACGATTAGAAACATAACCATTCTCTGTGTTCGTTGAATCCCTTAAAATAATTTTATTAAACAAACTCATTTTTTTGCCAAACACCTTAACTAGCACGACCATTGCAATTATCGCAACAAGTAAGGCGATAATAAGCGACACTCCCATGTACATGACATTTCCGCCTGCCATGATAATACTCCCCAAAATTGCAGCGACCCCAATAATGCCAAAAATCCCTCCAGGCAATAAAAGTTCTATCACGATTAGTATCACACCTACAAGAAATAAGATGATTGTTTCATAACCCGCTAGCCCCGCAACTAGATGTCCATAAAAGAACAATAATAAAGCCGTTAGTCCCATCGCACCTGGAATACCCAATCCAGGTGAATATAGCTCTACGATAAATCCTAAGCTTGCTACAGATAATAAAATAGGCACTACAATTGGATTGGTAAAGAAGCGGGCTAATTTCTCTGCAAAAGACTCATTGATATTGATTACTTCCGCATCATCTAGGTTAAGCAACGTTAAAAGTTCATCAAGATCCTTCACCGTTCCTTCTGAGTA
Organism: Bacillus sp. 2205SS5-2; assembly: GCF_037024155.1. Classification (NCBI taxonomy): domain Bacteria; kingdom Bacillati; phylum Bacillota; class Bacilli; order Caryophanales; family Bacillaceae; genus Bacillus; species Bacillus spongicola. Next base: position 195,198 of record NZ_JAYKTS010000002.1, on the reverse strand, counting down.
CCCAACCTTTTCTGCATTTTTGGCACTTAAGGTAAGCAATGCTCCTTTTGGTGCTCGTAAATCAGGAAGATCAATGTCCTCATCTGCCATTGCGAGCGCATAAATTGGGTCTCTCCCACTATTCTCTGCAGCCGTTTCCATCGTTGTAAGCCAATAGCTTTCGGCTTTCTTTCCTGCCGTATTTCCTTGTTGATCAATAACCGCCGCTGCTCCCATACTCGCCGAAGGCACCATATAGATTTCATCAGCATTTAGAGCAAGAAATGCCCCCGCTGACAATGCTTGTTCGTTAATAAAAGCCACTTTCTTTATTTTTACGTCATTTAATAATTGAGATATATCTGCGGCAGCATCGACGAATCCTCCAGGAGTATCAATATCAAAAATGATCGTATCCGCACCTGCTTCTTCTGCATCTGATATTGCTCTATCTAAAAAAGCCGCTAACCCTTTTTCAACTTCTTTATGTAAAGGGATAATTGCAACTTTTTCATTTTCAGCAGACATGACCGACGGAATAATAAATCCTAATGAAATTAAAAGAGTAATAAAGGGCAATAATTTTTTCATGGTTTACACACCTCCCCTCAACTATTTTATCTAGTTATTTATCTCTTACGGTAAAAAAAGAAATAAGTTTCGAAAACATTCAGTTCTTTATTATTTTTTTGAATCCTTACTCTTACATTATATCTATTTTTACACACAATCATCAACTATCTTTATTCTAATAAGAAAAGCGCAAGGTGTCCGTTTATCGGCGACCAGCATAAGACATGCCGGCTGAATGGTCGCCCTTTGACCTTTTGGGCGGATTGTCTTATGACCTCGAGCCGATGGCACCTGGAGCTAGACAATAAGAAAAGCGCAAGGTGTCCGTTTATCGGCGACCAGCATAAGACATGCCGACTGACTAGGTAATTCTCACCAGCAGAAGTCGACACGAGTAATCGTTTCAGAAGTTGCATATAAGTGCGTGTCGTAATATCCAAGGTGAAAAATATCAATGGTCAAATACTTTCATCAGAAATATTGCTTGTTATGAATGCTTGGAGTACCAAAAAAATATGCAGTAGAAATAAGTATAGAACATGATAGATTCAATTTAAGGTAAACACTTTTCAAACCCATCTATCATGCTCAAAATATTAACGGTATACATTCTCGTATGATACAATAAAAAGACATTTTATAGGTATGGCTAAAACGTACTTGACCGTTTCTTTGTTCGCCTTCTTTTTGTTTGTATCTGCAAAAACGAAAATACAATGCAAAATGTTAAAGAGTTCCTATTATCTTCATGCGTTTAGTAAATGACAGATACCTTTGATCATTTACGTTTATACGTCTTTAAACCTACACCAATGAAAGGGTAGATAGCACTTGCCTATTATTAAGCACCAGATTTATATTGAAAAACCACTCACTGTTTGTTTTGACCTTGCGAGAAACGTAGAAGTACATACAGAAACAACAACCAGAACGAAAGAAAGAGCTATTTGTGGTGTTACAACTGGACTGATGGAAATGGGGGATACAGTCACTTGGGAAGCCATCCATTTTGGAGTTAAACAAAATTTAACAGCTAGGATCATCACGATGGAAAAACCGTACACCTTTACAGATGGTATGGTTAAAGGAGCATTCCACTCTTTCACGCATAGACACGACTTTATAGAAAGTGGTACTGGAACTTTTATGATAGACATCTTTTCGTATAAATCTCCTTTTGGAATTTTCGGGAAAATAGCTGATAAATTATTTTTAGAAAAATATATGAGGCGTTTTATTGTAAATCGCGCAAAAGAGTTGAAAAGAATAGCTGAAAAATAAAAAAACTGAGCGACAGCTAGGCTGTTACTCAGTCTTTTTAGGATAAATACTTCTGAACTATCTTATTGATGAGAGTACCATCTGCCTTACCTTTTACTTTAGGCATAATAGCTCCCATCACTTTCCCTATGTCAGCCTTTGAAGAAGCATTCACTTCTGTGACGGTTTCGCTAACAATCACTTCAACTTCTTGTTCTGAAAGCTGCTTAGGCATATATATGTCGACGTAAGTTAATTCAGATTGAATTTTTTCCACAAGATCGCCGCGATTGGCTTTCTCGAATTCACGGAGGGAGTCTTTGCGTTGCTTTACTTCACGAGAAAGGACTGTCAACTCTTCGTCTTGAGCAAGCTCCGGTTTCCCGAGCTTAATAGCTTCATTTTGTAATGAAGCTTTAAGCATCCTGATTACGGAAAGCTTTTCTTTTTCTTTGTTTTTCATCGCTTGTTTCATATCTTGGTTTAAACGCTCGAGAAGACTCATCGATACACCCTCTCTAATTAAAACTTACGCTTTCTAGCAGCTTCAGACTTCTTCTTACGCTTTACGCTAGGCTTTTCATAGAATTCGCGCTTTCTATACTCTTGTAAAGTTCCAGTTTTGGATACAGAACGTTTGAAGCGACGAAGAGCATCTTCAAGCGATTCGTTTTTACGAACGACTGTTTTTGACATCTCTCTTTCCCTCCCTCCGAACACACTACGCTTACATGACATCTTCAAACATGCAAAGTCCATGTACTTTGCAATTATAATATAAGGAAGAGTTAAGGTCAACAGCTATTCTAAATTCTTCCCTAATTATTATCATTTACTCATAAACTTGTCCATATACATATTTGTAAAGGGGTGTATGAGATGTTGCTGTTTGTTTTTTTTGTTTTATTAGTCGGTTCATTTTTAACTGGCATTCTCATTTTGCGACAAGGTTTGTATACATTATCTGGAGAATCCTTAAAAACTTGGCTTCAAACCTACACTAAAACACCTACCAGAGGGTTAATTGCTGGCACCATCTGTACAGGCATCTTACAAAGTAGCTCGGTCGTAACCGTTATGACAATCGGGTTTGTTTCTGCAGGTATTCTTACCTTCCAACAGTCGATTGGCATTATTCTAGGTACAAATATTGGCACTACTGTCACGTTGGAATTATTCTCCATTTCAATCAGTCAATTGATAATTCCTTTACTCTTGCTCGGTTTATTACTTTCAATTTTTCAAAAAGTCTTTCTAAAAAGCTTAGGATTTATTTTTATCGGACTTTCAATTGTTTTATTATCGATGAACGGCCTCGAATTATTTTCTGATTCTCTTCAAAAAAATTTGGATTTTTCTTCAAATTTCCGTTCTCCGGTCATTTCACTATTATTTGGAATTGTTTTTGCTGCTTGTGTCCAATCTAGTACTGCGACAACTGCTTTTGCCATGAGTCTTGTCTCCTCTCAGCTAATTGGGATAGAAGGAGGCATATTAATTATGTTTGGTGCTAATATTGGTACCTGTATTACGGCTCTATTTGCGAGCATAGGAGGTGGTAAGGAAGCAAGGTTAACCGCTTGGGTTCATGTTTGGTTGAATGTAATCGGAGTAGGAGCCTGTCTACCTTTGGTCCGCTTGCTTGGAGACCTCGCTCAGTTATTAAGCTCGGATCCAGCTGTTCAGCTTGCTCATGCAAGCGTAATCTTCAATGTGGGTACATCACTGCTAGTTCTTCCGTTTACCTCCCAGTTCGAACGCTTTGTGCTCTTTGTTCATGATAGGTAACTGTGTATAACCATTGGAATAAAATACATTTAAATACTATTTTCCCAAAAAATAAGCACTCCATTTTAGCTGCTAAATGAAGTGCTTACTTGTTTGTTAATTTATCGACCTTGTAATCCCTAACCGTTATAATTTCTTAACGAGTATTTTCATTGCTTAATAATCAGAATCACTTGTTAATCCTTGAACAATCTTCACACCAGAACTTGCACCGATTCGAGTCGCACCAGCTTCCATTACCGCTTGAGCATCCTCGACGCTACGAACACCACCAGAGGCTTTCACACCAATATCTGGTCCAACTGTTTTTCTCATTAACGTAACATCTGCTACAGTGGCTCCACCTGTTGAGAATCCAGTTGATGTTTTCACATAATCCGCACCTGCTTTAACGGAAAGCTCGCAAGCAATAACCTTTTCTTCATCCGATAGCAGACTTGTTTCGATTATTACCTTAGATAGTGCTTTTCCCTTAGATGCAGCTACAACTGCACGAATATCACGCTCTACCAATTCTAAATCCCTGTCTTTCAGCGCACCAATATTTATCACCATGTCCACTTCAGTAGCACCATTTTCAATCGCATTTTTCGTTTCGAATGCTTTCGTTTCAGGTGTGGTAGCTCCAAGTGGAAAACCAATGACCGTACAGACCTCCACATCTGAACCTTGTAATTTTTCACTAGAGTATTTTACCCAAGTAGGGTTTACGCAAACAGAGGCAAATTGATGCTCTCTTGCTTCCTCACAAAGTGTGTCCACCTGTTGTTTCGTTGCCTCTGCTTTTAATAGTGTATGATCAATCATTTTTGCTACTTCTTTAGTCATATTTTTCTCTCCTTTCACTCAGTTGTATGTACCTCTTCATCATAACAAATTCTCGTCGAAAAGACGAGTTCTACCTTATTGTTACCCTTTTTATGATTCTCAAACACGATAGCTAAGAAATGAGCAAGGTGTCAGTACCTAGACTTCCACCATTTTAAAAATCACATTTGCTAACTGAATCAAAAAACTCTGTCTAGAAGAGACAGAGTTTTTGCTTAAATAACCGCTTTTTGTACTTCCTTTTCATCTTCCTCTAACACGCGAACAAACTGTCCTTCATTGTAGGGATAGCCGGCTTTGGTTATTTTAACTTTTACAAGCTTTCCAACCATGTCTTCGGTTGCAGGAAATACAACTTTGAGGTAGTTATCTGAATATCCTTCAAATAAACCACTTTCTGCATCGCCTTTGAATTTTTCTTCAGGAATGACTTCGAGAACCTCTCCCTCAAAAAGAGAACAATACTCTTTCGCCAACTGATTTGATAGGGCAATCAGTTCATGTACCCGTTTATTTTTAATTTCTTCATCCACTTGATCATCCATTCTTGCCGCAGGAGTTCCGGTACGTTTGGAGTAAGGGAATACATGAAGTTCGGAAAATTGATGTTTTTTTATAAAATCATAGGTTTCCATGAACTCTTCTTCTGTTTCACCAGGAAAACCGACGATAACGTCCGATGTAACCGCAAGACCAGGTAGAGCTTTCTTTAACTTTTCTAAGCGCTCACCAAAGAATTCCATAGTATACTTTCTCCTCATACGTTTTAACACCGTATTGGAACCTGATTGCAATGGGATATGTAAATGGCGTACGACCAGCTTAGAGCGATCAATTACATCAATTACTTCATCTGTTAATTGGCTTGCTTCAATGGAAGAAATCCGAATTCTCTTCAACCCATTTACTTGTTTTTCTAAATCAGTTAGAAGCATAGCAAGGTTATAATCCTTCATATCTTCCCCATACCCACCTGTATGAATGCCAGTAAGTACAATTTCTTTATAGCCTGCATCCACAAGTTGCTGAGCTTGATGAATGACTTCCTCTGGATCACGAGAACGCATTAAGCCACGAGCCCATGGGATAATACAAAACGTACAAAAATTGTTGCAACCTTCTTGGATTTTCAAAGAGGCTCTAGTTCGGTCAGTGAATGCAGGAACATCAAGCTCTTCATACACACGATTCTTCATGATGTTTTTCACCGCATTAATAGGTTCTCGTTCTTGTTTAAATTGTTCAATATAAGCTAACATTTTCTGACGATCTTGTGTACCCACGACGATATCTACACCAGGAATCGCCATAATTTCGGCAGGTGATGTTTGGGCATAACAGCCGGTTACACAAATAACCGCATCAGGATTCTTACGAATCGCACGACGAATAACTTGACGGCTTTTTTTGTCTCCAGTATTCGTAACAGTACATGTATTAATCACGTATACATCTGAAGATTTTTCGAAATCAACACGATCATATTGATTTTCTTTAAACAACTGCCAAATCGCTTCAGTTTCATAATGGTTTACTTTACAGCCTAGTGTGTGAAAAGCGACAGTCGGCATGTCCTCACCTCATTAGTTCAAATTTAAAAGATATAGATGATAATGCATATAGCGGCGCTGTTTCCGTTCGAAGAATACGAGGTCCTAGTCCGCAAGCTAGAAAATTATGTTGAAGGAATGCCTCCACTTCTTTCGAGGATAGACCGCCTTCTGGACCAAAGATAATCAAAATACTCTCGTCTGGTTTAACCTTTGATAAAATCGTTGCAAAAAGGGCTTGTTCCCCTTCTTTTGCCGATTCTTCGTAGGCGACTATTTTATGATCGTATTCTTCACTCAGTTTTAACAGTTTTTGCATATGAATCGGTTCATCTACAGTAGGGATGATTGTTCGGTGTGATTGCTCAGCCGCTTCCTTAGCAATTTTCCCCCAACGTTCTCTTTTTTTTGCTGATTTTTTTGGATCCCATTTTACAATAGAGCGATCCGCTTTAAAAGGGATAAACCGCACTGCACCTAGCTCTGTTCCCTTTTGGATGATATATTCAAGCTTATCCCCTTTCGGCAGCCCGCTCACAATCGTGACGTTCACTGGGAGTTCTTTGCTTTCATCTATCCATTCTACAATGGATGCTGTAACAGTTTCACTGGAAATCTCATCTATTTTCGCGAGAACTGATTGTCCATTTAAAAAGACACAGTAGAAACGATCATTCACATTCATTCGCATGACTCGTACCATATGATGGGCATTTTCGCCATCCATAATAAAAGAGGAATGATCAACGCTTCCATTAGCATTAACAAAATACCTTTGCATTTCCTTCACCTCTTAACACTACTTAAGCAGGCCGTTTAGCAATCATTGCTACCCAGTCTTCCATTACAAGCACTTCTTCGATTTTAAAACCAACATTCTGTAGAGCATCCTTCACTTCCTGCTTTTTAGGTTGAATGATACCGGACGTAATAAAATAACCTCCTGGCTTGACAAGTTCAAATGCTTCTTTCGTAAAACGTAAAATTATTTCAGCTAAGATATTTGCCACAATTACATCAGTCTGGCCTAATTTGCCTTCTAAAAGATTATTTTGAGAGACTGTTACTACGTCTTCTACTTTATTTAGTTCTACATTTAACCTTGCTGAACGAACCGCTACTTCATCTAAATCGAGTGCATCGACCGATTTAGCACCAAGCATAGCTGCTGCAATACTTAAAACTCCGGAACCTGTCCCCACATCGAAGATATCATCTCCGTGGCGAACCGTTCTTTCTAGTGCTTGAATACACATTACAGTTGTAGGATGGGTCCCTGTTCCAAAGGCCATTCCTGGATCTAGTTCAATGATCAGCTCGTCACTAGAAACTGGTTGATAATTCTCCCAAGTAGGTACAATAGTAAATCGTTCTGAAATTTTGACTGGGTGATAGTATTTTTTCCAAGCGGTTGCCCAATCTTCTTCATTTATTTCAGAAATTTCAACTTTGTTAAGACCAATATCAATATCATAAGACATTAAGTTATTAACAGAGAGCTTAATTTCTTCAATCGTCTCACCTAGAAAGCTATTAACAGGTAAATACGCTTTTACCATAACCCCTTCTTCGGGATAATCATCAGGATTGAGCTGGTAGAGCTCTCCAAACTGATCTTCTCTTTCCTTGACAAGTTCAAACGGATCTTCAATCACGACTCCACTTGCACCTGCTTCATGCAATATATTGGAAACCGGTTCAATTGCTTCGTTAGTCGTATGAATACTAATTTCAGACCACTTCATTGCTCTACCAACTCCATTTCAATTATTCACCTTTGAAGGCACGTTTTACTTTGTCAAAAATACTGTGATGCTGCTCATCGGGCATTCCGCCACTGATATCAGCAAACTCACGCAATAAAGATTTTTGTTTATCTGATAATTTGGTTGGCGTAACAACTTTCACAATCACGTGCTGGTCACCTTGCCCGTATCCTCTAACATTTGGTACACCTTTACCTTTTAGGCGGAAACGTGTGCCTGTTTGCGTTCCTGCTGGCACTTTTAACTTCACTTTTCCATGAAGAGTCGGTACTTGAATTTCGTCACCTAGCGTTGCTTGAGAAAAATGTAAAGGCATTTCACAATAAATATCGTCACCATCTCGTTCAAAGAAATCATGCGTTCTTACATGGAATACCACATATAAATCCCCGGCCGGTCCTCCGTTCACTCCAGGTTCACCTTGACCTGTAACACGAAGTTGTTGACCATCATCAATTCCTGCTGGCACTTTCACACTAATTTTACGGCGTTTCCTTACTTTTCCTTTTCCACCACAAGTAGAACATTTATGCTTAATCGTTTGTCCTGTTCCATCGCAATGGTTACATACCCGACGATTAACAATTCGACCAAATGGCGTATCTTGTTCTACATTTAATTGACCTGTTCCTTGACAATGAGAACATGTTTCTGGCTTAGTTCCTGGTTTAGCGCCGTTCCCCTTACAAGTTTCACACGTTTCTTCATTTGGTATATCTATTTCAGTGTCTTTCCCAAAAGCCGCTTCTTCAAAGCTTAACGTCATTGTATACTGAAGATCTGCTCCCTGACGTGGGGCATTAGGATCACGGCGTCTTCCGCCTCCACCACCGAAGAATGAATTAAAGATATCTTCAAAACCGCCAAAACCGGCAGCTCCTCCGCCACCAAACCCTTGATTTGGATCAGTATGACCATAGCGATCATAGTGAGCGCGCTTTTGCTCATCACTCAACGTTTCATAAGCATCTTTCACTTCTTTAAACTTCTCGTTTGCATCCGCTTCTTTATTGATGTCTGGATGGAACTTTTTAGAGAGTTTTCGATATGATTTTTTAATCTCATCTTGAGAAGCACTTTTCCCCAAACCTAATACTTCGTAATAATCCCTTTTACTCATCAGACCAACACTCCCGTTTCGTTTCGCATAAAGGTTATTTTAACACACAAAAAAAAATAATATCAAGACTAAAAGCGAAAGTGGCTGTTTTAGGACGGTAGGCATCTGACAGAACACGTAGTGAATCTTGATTCACGCAGTGGGCTGACAAATGCCCGAGTCCTTAGCCACTGCAGCTTGATAAGACTAAAAGCGAAAGTGGCTGTTTTAGGACGGTAGGCATCTGGCAGAACACGTAGTGAATCTTGATTCACGCAGTGGGCTGACAAATGCCCGAGTCCTTAGCCACTGCAGCTTGATAAGACTCCCTGCTGAAGTGACTACCTCTTCCACTTTTTTCCTAAGGCTGTTTTCGCAAAGATTTTGTTCTTCGATTCAGTCTATAAACGGTGATATCGCTTCGTTTCCGGGTACCTTTTCGTCTATCTTTGATGGGTATCAACTGCAAATTGGAGGATTCCATCTAAAATTAGACTAAAGAGCCAAAATGTATACGAAATGAGCTTTTCCTAAACAAAAAGCCAAAGTCAAGAACTTCCTGACTTTGACTTTTTATTTTGTCAGCCAATCTTATTTATCGTCGTTTACTTCTTCAAAGTCTGCATCGACCACATTATCGTCTTTTTTGCCTTCTTCAGCACCTTCAGCACCTTGAGCTTGTTGAGCAGCTTCTTCGTATAACTTCATTGAAAGAGCTTGAACAATTTCTTGAAGAGTATCTTTCTTTTCACGAATTTCAGCTAATTCATTTTTCTCAATCGCTGCTTTTAGGGCTTCTTTTGCTTCTTCTGCTTTTTTCACTTCTTCTTCTTCCACTTTACCTTCAAGATCTTTAAGTGTTTTTTCTGTTGTAAACACTAGTTGATCTGCTTCGTTACGAAGTTCTACTTCTTCTTTACGAGCTTTATCCGCATCTGCATTTTCTTCAGCTTCTTTAACCATGCGCTCGATTTCGTCTTCTGAAAGACCTGATGATGACTTGATCGTTATGTTTTGCTCTTTTCCTGTGCCAAGGTCTTTTGCCGTTACGTTCACGATACCATTTTTATCGATATCGAATTTCACTTCTACCTGAGGTACACCGCGTGGTGCTGGCGGGATATCAGCAAGTTGGAATCGTCCAAGCGTTTTATTATCATTCGCCATTGGGCGCTCACCTTGTAAAACATGAATGTCTACGGCAGTTTGATTATCAGCTGCAGTTGAGAACACTTGTTGTTTAGATGTTGGAATTGTCGTATTACGATCAATTAATTTTGTGAATACGCCACCCATTGTCTCAATACCAAGTGATAGTGGAGTCACGTCTAGTAACACAACGTCTTTCACGTCACCTGTAAGTACTCCACCTTGGATAGCTGCACCCATCGCTACTACTTCATCTGGGTTAACGCCACGATGTGGTTCTTTTCCTGTTGCTTTTTTAATGGCTTCTTGAACAGCTGGGATACGAGTTGATCCACCCACCAAGATTACTTTATCAAGCTCTGAAGCTGAAAGACCAGCATCTTTAAGCGCCTGACGAGTTGGAACCATTGTACGCTCAACTAAATCTGCAGCTAACTCTTCAAATTTAGCACGAGAGAGCGTTACTTCTAAATGAAGTGGTCCCGCTTCTCCAGCTGTAATAAATGGCAATGAAATTTGAGTAGAAGCCACTCCTGAAAGGTCTTTTTTCGCTTTTTCAGCAGCATCTTTTAAACGTTGTAGAGCCATTTTATCTTTAGATAAATCAATTCCGTTGTCCTTTTTGAAGTCCTCAACCAAGAAATCGATAATCACTTGGTCAAAGTCATCTCCACCTAGGCGATTATCACCAGCTGTTGAGCGTACTTCAAAAACGCCATCTCCAAGTTCTAGAATAGATACGTCAAACGTTCCACCACCAAGGTCATACACAAGGATTGTTTGATCTTCATCCATTTTGTCTAAACCATAGGCTAGAGCTGCCGCTGTTGGTTCGTTAATGATTCTTTCTACTTCTAATCCAGCAATTTTACCAGCGTCTTTCGTTGCTTGACGTTCAGCATCATTGAAGTAAGCAGGAACTGTAATAACCGCTTTTTCAACGGTTTCTCCTAAGTAATCTTCTGCATATCCTTTGATATATTGCAGAATTAACGCAGAAATTTCTTGAGGTGTATACTCTTTTCCTTCTGCTTCAATTTTATGACTTGTTCCCATATGACGTTTAACAGAAATAATCGTATTTGGGTTTGTAATCGCTTGACGCTTCGCAACTTCCCCTACTTGCTTTTCACCATTTTTAAATGCAACAACAGATGGTGTTGTACGTCCACCTTCAGGATTTGGAATTACTTTTGGTTCTCCACCCTCTAGGACTGCAACACATGAGTTTGTTGTTCCTAAGTCAATACCGATAATTTTGCTCATGTTTTTTCCTCCTTCATATCTCTATGTAATTATTGATTTACTTTTACCATCGCTGGTCGAAGTACTCTATCTTTCAGTTTATACCCTTTTTGGAACTCTTCAAGCACAATATTGCTTTCTTTTTCTGTGTCTTCTACTTGCATGACCGCTTGATGTAAATTCGGGTCAAATGGTTGGTCGACAGCTTGAATCGCTGTTAAGCCTTCTTTCGTTAAAGCATCTGTTAGACTGCGATAGACCATGTCCATTCCCTGCAAAAGAGTTTTGGTTTGTTCGTTATCCGGTTCCAAGTTTAACGCACGCTCAAAGTTGTCAAGGGCTGGAAGAATATCAGAAATGACACTTTGTGCTCTATATTTTTCACTCGCCTCACGATCTAAGTTCACTCGGCGACGGAAATTATCAAAGTCGGCACGAAGTCGAAGATAACGTGTTTCTTCATCTACTAGCTTTTCTTCTAATTCGCTCACTTTTGAAGAGAGACCTTCAGCTTTACCCGCTTCCTCTGTTTCATCAAAGATGGGTTCAACTACTTCTGTTTCGACCTCAACTTCTTCTAGTGGTTGTTCATTTTTAGTTTCTTCATTCATGTGTATCACCTCCTTGAAAGGATAAAAAACCAGAATTCGCCCCCACCAATAATTCTCTGTTGTTTTGAGAATATTGTCAAAACATCCATCGACTTATCTTTACCAATATGGCCAGTCTCATTCGCTTTGATACAGCTTGGTTAAAGCTTTAGACATATCCGTAGTGATAAAGTTTAACAGACTAATTACTCGCGAATATTCCATCCGTGTTGGACCTAATATGGCAATAGTCCCAACTTGATTGCTTCCAACTGAGAAAGAAGCTGATATAAGACTACAATCTTCCATTACTAGAGAGTCATTTTCTTTGCCGATTTTCACTTGAATCCCATTTGGAAGCTGAGAAATCAACTTATAGATCCCTTGTTCATGCTCAATCATATGCAATAGCTTTTTCACTTTATTTAAATCATGAAATTCTGGCTGATTTAGCATATTCGTTTTGCCACCAAAATACAGTTTTTCATTTGACGGTAAATTCAAAGCGTCTGAAATAGATAGGAGCACCAGATCATATCTCTGAATATGTTGCTTCAGCAAAACAGCTACTTCCTTATAAATCTTGTCATGTAATTCCACAAGTGGTATACCAATAAGTCGTTCATTTAGGATGTTCGCCATTTTTTCTAGATCACTTGAATCAATTCCTGGTGGAAGTGTAAACATTTTGTTTTCTACATGGCCTGTATCCGTGACGATTATCGCGATAGCCGTTTCCTGATTTAACGGAATGATTTGGAGTTTTTTCACTCTATTTTCACGGACTAAGGAACCAAGAGCTATAGTTGTATAATTGGTTAATTCGGAAAGAATACCTGCAGATTTCTGCACTACATTTTCCATCTCGAAAATTCTTTCCGCAAAGACCGATTGGATTTTTTGCATATCTTGTTTGTTCAAAGTGTGAGGAGAAAGCAAATGGTCAACATAATATCGATACCCTTTTTCAGAAGGAATCCGTCCAGAAGAGGTATGTGGTTTCTCAATGAATCCTAACTCTTCTAAATCAGCCATTTCATTGCGAATGGTTGCAGAGCTAAATACAATGTCCTCTTTTTTTGACAAACTTCTTGATCCCACTGGTTGAGCAGAGCGGATAAAGTCATCAATGATTATTTGTAAAATCAAAAGTTGTCGATCCGTCAACATTATTTATCACCTCTGTTAGCACTCTTTAACAACGAGTGCTAAATCTAATAATAAATTATCAAAATGACAAACCCCTGTCAATGGTTTTACCTTATTGTAAAAAAGATTGGAACACTTCATTCCCTAAAAACTTTCCTTTGTTCGTCAACCGAACCCAGCCAGAGTTGTCTTCAATGAGTTCTTTCTTAGTTAAATCTATCATTGCGGCTGAAAACACGTCGTAGAGATCTATTTCGTATTTTATTAGGAAGTTTTCACGAGATACCCCTTCCATTTTCCTCAATCCGAGGAACATTTCTTCCTCCATTTTCTCCTTTTTGGACACCGGAATTTCTTCAATGAAAGGTAGTTTATTTTCTTGTAATGGTTGCATATATTTTCTTAATGGTCCATAGTTTGCCCGTCTTACTCCTGCCATATAACCATGAGAACCTGCACCAAAACCGTAATATTCCTCATTATTCCAATACACAAGATTATGTTTACTCTCAAAGCCTGGTTTCGCAAAATTACTAATTTCATACTGCTTCAATCCGTAATTATCCATTTTTTTCATCAATAATTCAAACATATCTGCTTCTTTATCCTGTCCTGGTAGTGGCAGTTGGCCTTTTTGCATTAAATTATAAAAGATGGTTTTGGGTTCAATAATTAGTGAATAACTCGAATAATGAGGAAGATCTAAAGCTAGTGCCGCATCTAAAGTTTCTTCAAAATCTGAAATGGTTTGAGTCGGTAAGCTATAAATTAAATCAATGCTAATATTTTCAAATCCGGTTTCTTTTGCCGTGGCGATTGAGGTATACACTTCTTCAGCGGTATGGGTACGACCGATTTTTCTTAATAAGTCATTGTTAAAAGACTGAACACCAAAGCTAAGGCGATTGACTCCATTCGAACGTAAAACCTCTAATTTTTCTTTTGATAAGTCTCCTGGATTCGCTTCAAATGTGAATTCTCCCCTTTGGTAAGGTAAATGATTGCGAATGCTGCTACAAAGAATATCCAACTGTTTGGAACTTAAAGAAGTAGGAGTACCACCACCCACAAAAATCGTTTGAATATCCTCCGTTGGAAATTGTTCAAGTGTTACTTTTATCTCTTGGTCTAAAAAATGTAAATATTCATCAACCGGCTGCCCTTTTAAAAATACTTTATTAAAATCGCAGTAATGACAAATATGTTCACAAAACGGAATATGAATATAAGCAGCAGAAACCATTCTCTTCCCTCTCTCTTGAATATATTAATTGTGTTGCATAGAAAAAAGGGGTACAAGCTTTTGCTCTCCCCCTCCATTTTTTCTTATTGGTTGGTTCTTTCAATTCAGGCTTGCTTCTGCTAGTTAGAAACAAACGGTCATAATTTTTTTCGTTTATTTCATCAAGATACACTAACTCTAGTAGCAAGGCTACTTATTTGAATTGTCATCTAAATTTAGGACAGCCATAAACGCTTCTTGGGGGACTTCAACAGAACCTACTTGCTTCATCCGTTTTTTCCCCTCTTTTTGTTTATCAAGAAGTTTTCGTTTACGAGAAATGTCTCCACCATAACATTTAGCTAACACATTTTTTCTCATAGCCTTGATTGTGGATCGTGCCACAATTTTATTTCCAACTGCCGCTTGGATTGGTACTTCAAACTGTTGACGTGGAATTAATTCTCTAAGCTTATCAACAATACCTTTTCCTCGCTCATAAGCAAAATCCCTATGAACGATAAAGCTTAACGCATCTACCTGTTCTGCGTTCAATAAAATATCCATTTTCACTAGATTGGATTCTTTATACCCAATCAATTCATAGTCAAAAGAAGCATATCCTTTTGTACTAGATTTCAATTGATCAAAAAAGTCATAAACAATCTCCGAGAGTGGAATTTCATAAACAATACTCACGCGAGTTTCATCTAAGTATTGCATATCAACAAATATTCCGCGTTTTTTTTGACATAATTCCATGACTGCACCGACATAATCATTCGGGACCATAATCGTTGCTTTTACGTAAGGTTCTTCGATTTTAGCAACTTTTTGAGGGTCCGGCATTGCTGAAGGGTTATCTACTTTTAAGATTTCATCGGATGTTAAATAAACATCATAGATAACACTTGGAGCAGTCGTAATTAAATCAATTTTAAATTCACGTTCAATTCGCTCTTGAATGATTTCCATATGTAGCAGTCCTAAGAAACCACAACGGAAGCCAAACCCTAATGCTTGTGATGTTTCTGGTTCAAATTGAAGCGCAGAATCATTCAATTCAAGCTTTTCGAGAGCTTCACGGAGATCAATGTATTTTGCCGAATCAATCGGATACATCCCGCAATAGACCATAGGATTTAAACGACGATACCCTGGTAAAGCTTCTTGGGCAGGGTTTTCCACACTGGTAATTGTATCCCCCACTCGAGTGTCACCTACGTTTTTAATCGCCGCTGTCAGGAATCCAACATCGCCCACTGTTAACTCGTCTCTTGGAGTGGCTTTTGGGGTAAATACGCCTATTTCATTCACTTCAAATTCTTTTCCAGTTGCCATCATTTTGATTTTATCGCCTTTTTTCACCGTGCCTTCTACAACACGAATATAAGCAACAACGCCGCGATACGCATCGTATAGCGAGTCAAAAATCAAGGCTTTAAAAGGAGCAGATGGATCTCCTTGAGGTGCAGGAACTTTCTCTACAATTTGTTCTAGAATATCTTCAATCCCTATACCAGCTTTTGCAGAAGCTAGTACAGCTTCTGAAGCATCTAGGCCAATGACATCTTCCACTTCTTGACGCACACGCTCTGGGTCTGCTGCCGGAAGGTCGATTTTATTTATTACCGGTAAAATTTCTAAGTTATTATCAAGAGCTAAATAAACATTCGCTAACGTTTGCGCTTCAATTCCTTGAGCAGCATCTACGACAAGAATGGCTCCTTCGCATGCTGCTAAGCTACGAGACACTTCATATGTAAAATCCACATGACCAGGGGTATCAATTAAGTGGAAAGTATAATCTTCCCCATCCTTTGCTTTGTACGTTAATTGAACAGCGTTTAACTTAATCGTAATTCCTCTTTCACGTTCAAGATCCATGGAATCTAGTAATTGTGCTTTCATTTCACGAGACGTAAGAGCATTTGTTTTTTCTAAGATTCGATCTGCTAACGTAGATTTCCCATGATCGATATGGGCAATAATTGAGAAATTTCTAATATTCTTCTGTCTTTTTAAGTTTTCTTCACGGTTCATTTCAGTTCACTCCTGTTAATCGACACATGTACACTATTTTGAATTATATCAGCACAAAACACAAGATACAACTAAAAGCGAAAGAGGCTGCCCTGAGACGGCAGGCATCTGGCAGAACACGTAGTGAAGCCTGCTTCACGTAGTGGGCTGACAAATGCCCGAGTCTCAAGCCACTGCAGCTGATCACCAAAAGGCAACTAGCACCCTCATGACCTTCATCCAGTAAATTTAAGTAAAAGTAGATCGTGTTAACACATTATTCCCCAAATTAAGCCAACATCTCCATACGAAAATCGGTAAAAACAAATATCCCGTTGCCCAACCTGACAAACGGGATGACTTATAGCTACAGAAACGATGAGAAGAAATGAATCAAACCTTCAACCACACTTGATACCGTGTTTGCCAATACTTTTCCTACAGAAGAAAAAATATTATACGATTTCATACGCTGTAGCTTCTCTTGTTTTTCAGCAATTGTTTCATTGGAATAGGAGAATTCTTCCTGTTGTGAAAGCTGGCTTAGTGGATCAACTGCTACTTCCCCCTTCATATCAGTCATCCCAGTAGAAGCTGTTTGCATCCCAATTAGTACACCGAGAAACAGGGTCAAAAGGAGCAGAAGGCATTTCCCAAAAAATGTTGTCACTTTCATCACACCCTTTTCAGGATCAGTCGTCCCTTGTAATGGTCTAATTACTCGCTAGAAGGTGCAGATACTTTTTCCGCCTGCCAGTAATATTCAGCAAAGCTTTTTGCAAAAGCTTCTGCAGAACGATTTAATTCTTCAAACGTATTATCCACTCCACCAAATTCAATCAGCATTGCTTTTTCAGATAAATCTTGATTAAATTTCCCGTTAGTTCCTGCACCTTTCTTTTCAATGATTCCGCGCGATAATCCTGGATAGTGTTTTTCTAACAGATTGTGTAACGCCGTCGCAACCTTTAGATTCTCTTCATAATTCGGATGCTCTGCCCCAACAACAAAGGCTAATTTAGCAAAGGGTTGTCCACCTATGGTTGTGGTTGTAACCCCTTTTCTTTGAGCATCACGGTGAATATCTATTAGATAGAGTAAATCCCTATGTTCTGTGACGGAAGCTTGGACAACCTGTCTTGATTCTTCATACGCGTTAAAATATTCAATTCCCTTTTGATTCAAGCGAGCAACGATGTCACTCTTATCTGTGATAGTTCCTATCCCTAAGCCTTCCAGTTCAGTTTCGAGTTTATCTCCAATTTTCGTAACATTTATTTGGGAATGATGAGCAGAATCGGGATCCGTTATTCCTTTTAAATACGGTAAAAAAGATTCTCTTGTATGAGTAAAATAGATATAGACTTTCTCTTCTCCACTTCCCGTATAAGGGGGTGGATTATCAGGAGAAACCCCCTCTGTATTTTGCAGCTCTGCTTCCTTTTCAAATGTATCCATTGGAGGGAGTGACTCAATAGGCAGATTCGTGTAATTCGTTCCTTCTCCTGCAACCACGATATTTCCATCAAATATTGAAAATCCAGGAAGCTCTCTACCTAAGTAACTTCTCGGGTCTTCAAAACGAATATTTGTCGTCATTGACAGTAGCAATTCAGATGTAGTTGGCCAAACACTGTCGCCAGAATTTCCACTTTGAAACATATGATTTTCTAAAGTGAATAGACTAAATAAACTCTCACCTGAGATATGCTCGGCTGCTCTATGAACAGAATCTGATTTTATTCGATATTCAGGCTTTAGCGTAGTCAGGAAGCCTGAAATCACAAAAATAGAAAGAAGTGAGCAAAGAAAAACAAAAATGCCTTTTGCAATAGTAGTGATATTAATGGCTACGATGGTATGGGACGACTTTAACGATTTCATGCTTCCACCCTCTCTAATAAACTCTATTAGAGACTATGATGTTACTAGAGATAGTAGAACTAAAGATCCCAAATCAGACCATGGTTTACCTAGTTTTAAATCCTACATTCTGCTGATTCACCGCTTCATGTAAAGCTGAGTTTAGACCATTGGCAATTAAATTGGCCATGTCCTCAATAAACACATCAACCTCTTTCGGGGTGACCATTAAATTATGTCCTATAGGGGCAAGCACTTCATGAATCAGCTTTCTTTTTTCTTCCTCTTCTAATGTTCCAATCATTCCTAAAAATGTTTTTCGCTGCTCTTCAGGTGGTAGATCTTCCTCAGTGAATGTTTTCTTCTCTCCGAAGGTCATCCCTGCAGGAACGAGAGAACGCGAAGGCTTACCTCCTTCTCTCATTTCTCTTCCAAAATGTTTTAGTAGATAGTCGACGGTATCACTGGCAATCGTCACGGCATCTACGACGGTCGGAACCCCTACGGCAATAACCGGTATGCCCAGCGTCTCCTCACTAAGTTCTTTGCGCTTATTTCCGACTCCTGAGCCTGGATGAATACCTGTATCAGATATTTGAATAGAGGCGTTGACTCTTTCTACATTTCGCGCAGCTAGTGCGTCCACCGCAATAATAAAATCTGGTTTTGATTTTTCAACGATACCGTAAATAATATCACTTGTTTCAATCCCAGTAATCCCCATCACTCCTGGAGCCACTGCACTAGTCGGACGATACCCTTTTTCAACACTTTCAGGCTGAAGGGCAAATAAATGCCTTGTAACAATCACGTTTTCACAGACAATCGGTCCTAATGCATCTGGGGTAACATTCCAGTTTCCTAACCCCACGATTAAAGCGCTGGCTTCTTTTGCAATTCCTTTGTTTTGTAGAAATCCACTGAACTCTTTAGCAAATATTTCCTCAACTTGTTGTTGAAGATCAGAGTTTTCTTCACGAATCCCAACAGCTTCAATTGTTAAATATTGGCCTGTTTTTTTGCCAATTACCTTCTCACCTTCAGGAGTAATTGTGACATTTGAAACTTTAACCCCATTGATTTCACGTTCTTTTATAATGACGCCGTCTAAAGTGGTACGATTAGTTTCCACTCCTTCTTTCTCTTGACCCTCTAAGGCTATCTCTCTCGCTTCAACCGCTAAATCGGTTCTTACGGAGTAGTTCGACAAATCTAATGGCTCATGACCCATAAAGGATTTCACCTCCAAAAAAGATAGTTCAAGCTTAAGATAGTTTGCCCTGTGAAAATTTTCTTCATTCATATTCAACGGTTTCTGAAGGAAGAGTATTGCAATCCGCTCTATCGTTTGGTAAAATATCATTTGTTCTCATTTAAAATGAAAAATGTAATTATCGAGTAAAATAGAATCTCGATCGCTATTTAGGAGGTGACAGGAATGCCAAATATTAAATCTGCCATCAAACGCGTAAAAACTAATGAAGTTCGTCAAGCGCAAAACGTTATGGTTAAGTCTTCTATGCGTACAGCAGTTAAGAAATTTGAAGCTGCAGTTGTGAATAACGACAGTAATTCAGCTGAATACCTTAAAAGTGCAGTGAAGCAATTAGATAAAGCTGCTCAAAAAGGCCTTATTCACAAGAATACTGCTAACCGTACAAAAGCTCGCTTAATGAAAAAAGTGAACGCTTAATAAAAAAAAAACGATCTCTTGAGATCGTTTTTTTATTTGCACTTTTCATGAATTTTGTTGCTCTTGACACAAAAGAAGAAACAAACAAAAAAGGTTTTTTTGTGATTTCCTACTTTAAGTCTAGAAAAAATTTCTCGGTGGGAAAAGAGCATGAAGTCAAATCATTAACCGGTGTTACTCTTTTGCCATAAAGCCTTAATATTTTCGACCTTCTCATAATTATTCTCCATGAATCTTTAATAAAAAAAGCTCTACAATCAACTCTTTGCTTCGTCTTCCTGTTTTCATATCAAAATCACCTTCTGAAAGTAGTAGCATTATTTTGCTCAATTGTTCATCAGAAAAAGACTTTGCTTGTCCTGCTGCTAACTTGACGCGAAAGGGGTGTACCCTCAGAAAAGTGGCTATCTTTTGTTGCCCATATCCTTTCCTAGATAGCTCCTTTACTTGATAAATCAATCGAAATTGACCTGCTAAAATCGCTAAAATTTTAATAGGCTCTTCGTTTTGCTTCAATAAATCGTAATATATTCGAAGAGCTTCCTGTGTTTGATTGTGGATTACTTTTTCTACAAGAGAAAAAACATTTTGTTCTAAAGATCTTGCGACTAGTTGGTCGACCATTTCTGCTGTGATTCGTTTCGTTTCATATGCAAATAAAGCTAATTTGTCAATTTCGCTCGTCAACATCATTAAGTTTGTTCCTGACAAAGTCAGCAAAGTTACTACAGCGTCTTCATCAATTTGTACACCACTTAGTGCAGAACGCTCACGTATCCACGTTTTTATTTCATATTCGCTTAATTTTTTTGCTTCAAGGACAGTTGCAGAATTTTTCAAGGCTTTGGTAATTTTTTTTCGTTCGTCCAATTTTTCATAAGGTGCAACAAACACCAAAATGGAATAAGGTGCTGGCGAGCCAAGATATTGCTGGAGTTTATCCAGATTATGTTCTATTTTTTCTTTTGTTTTTTCTGCTGTTAAAAAAACAGGGTTATGTAATAGAACCACTCTTCTCTCACCCATAAATGGAAAGGTCTCTGCATCTTCTAACGCCACTTCAATTGGAACTTCTTGTAAATCAAATGATGCAAAATTAAAATCCATTTCTTCAGGAGATAGCGCGTGCATGGTCAACTTTTGCTTCGTTTCATTAATGAGAAAGCTCTCTGTACCATAGAGTAAGTAGAGAGAGGAAAAATTACCTTTTTCGAATTCGTTCCATAATTTTGATACCACTATTAACCGCTCCAATGTGTTTAATTCTTACATTCTTATCGTAAGGAAGCTTAGTTAAATATGCAAGAGGAAAGAGCGGAAACCTTATCAAAAAAGGACCCGCTCCTAGATCTATATAAACGCCAAGAAAAAAGACCTAGGACTCTTAATTCTTGGCGGTATCTCCTTTGGTAAGGTTATTTTAACCCCCGTTTGTTAAACTATAGGTGTAAACTCTTTCTAGTAAAGGAAAATATGAATGGAAGTATAGATTTTTTTTTAACAATCCTCTATACTAAAATAGAAATAGGAGGGGTACTCGTGAACCAATTCGAAAAAAATGTTCAGTCTAAACGTAACGACGCTGTTGATTCAGGTGTTGGATTTATAGTATCTTTTGGATTCTTTGCCACCATGTTCGTAATTGCAACGGTTATTCAATACTTAGGATCTTAATAACGGTAAAAGGAGTTCGTGTTGATGCGAGCTCCTTTTTCGTTATTAATACCACATCTTATGGAAGGACAGTATAAAACGTTCCTTGATCCAGAAAAAACACATACGAAATCGCCCCACTTTTTGCTGTCGTATACACTGTTGTATTTTGTGACTGTAATCGCTTCAAAACGTCTTTGTGGGGATGACCAAATCTGTTGTTTCTCCCTGCTGAAATGATTGCAAATTCCGGTGAAAGTTCTTCTAAAAATTTAGCTGTAGAGGAAGAATTGCTACCATGATGTCCTACCTTCAAAACATCAATATTGACCATCCACTTTTGAAGAAATTGTCTTTCTCCATCCTCTTCTAAATCACCTGTAAACAGCCAAGATTTTCCACCAAATTCTCCATACACTACCAGTGAATCATTATTGCCATCATATACATCATCAAATGGAGATAAAATATTGAATCGTCCTGATCGATTCGACCAGTTCTCTCCTGCTTTCACTTCGTTGACCGGAATATTTTTTCGTTTTGTAACTTTTAGAATTTCCTTCATCTCATCCTTCTTTACTGCTGAAGGGCTGATAAGTACCTCACTTACTTCCAACTGTTTCAACACCGCAACACTGCCACCTATGTGATCGTAATCACTATGAGTTAGAATGAGCTTATCGAGTTTTCTCACCCCTTTACTTTTGAGGAAGGGAATCACTACAGATTCTCCAATGTCAAAGGTTTTTTTGCCAGTGAAAGATACTGCACCGCCCGTATCAATTAAATAATGACCTCTGTTATAAGGCAACCTAATATAAATACAATCTCCCTGCCCTACATCTAAAAAAACTACTTCTCCTTTTGGAGAGATATATGGTGCGAGAAGATGGAAGAGTACTAAACTACTGCCAAGAAGAAGCGCTGTTTTCATTTTTCCCTTTTCCCAAGTAAGGAAAATAATTGAAATGAAACATATATCCAATATGATTAAAATCATGCTAGGTTTTCCAAGGATTATGGTGCTATAGGGAAACGAACTAAGATAAAAGGTCAGTTTCTCTATATACAAGACCAGTACTTCTAACAAAGAATGAAATAACTCAAATAAAGGAAAGAAAATTAAAAGGAGGAGAAATGTGGCGTAACATAAGGGCAACAACAAGAAAGAAAAAAGAGGAACATAAAGCAAATTTGTGAAGAGCCCAACGAGGGAGATTTCATAAAAATGAAATAACAATATCGGATACGAAGCAACTGTGGAAATTAAACTCACTTTAAACAGTACGACTACATAATTTGTCCTCTGCAAAAGCGTCGCTGAAGAAAGAATTAAGGTAAAACAAACACAGTACGATAATTGAAAACCAGGATCGAGAATAATTCGTGGTGCGAAGAACATATTTCCAAGGAAACTGACGCATAGAGCATCGACTGCACGAATCTTCCCCTTACTTAATGAAGCGATACTCAAAATCATAACCATTAGACACGCTCGAACAACGGGTGGAGATGCACCGGTCAGCAATACAAAGGCCGGTAATAAAATCAGTAATGCCACTTTACAAAAACGATGATTTAGTCCCATTCGAAGTAACATATAATAACACATACCACTTATTAAACCGACATGCAGCCCGGAAATCGCTAGGAGATGAATCACTCCTAAACGACGATAGGCATTTTCACTCTCACTCGAGAGCTCGTTACGGTCTCCTAGTATAAGGGCTAACGCCAATGGACCAGACCGACCAAAATGATTTTGTATTTTTTCTGTTGCCTGTTGTCTCCACTTTTGCATCATGACCCAGAGAGAACCTTCTCCTTCATCACATGTGATAGGTGCATCTGTATGCAGTACCCAGTGAATAGCTTGGTTTTTTAAATACTGTTCATAGTCGAACGCATTTTCATTCGTAGCTTTCCCAGCTTTTTCGAGTTCCCCCCCTACGGAGCAGGTCATTCCAGGATTGAATAGGGAGTAACCTAGTTCAGCATCAACGCTATTAGGAAAGGTTAGTGAAAGTAGAATGGTTTCATTTAATGTCTTTACTTTTCCAACTAATTTTTCGTCCCGTTGGACAAAGGGTTCTGTGATTGTTATTTGAAATTTTTTTTCGTCACCATGAAATACCGTTGTTTGCTTTTCATCTACATAACCACTATAGGTATAGCTAAAAGTAATCACAATTAACATGAAAAGATAATTTTGATAGGAGAATTTCTTAAGAAAGGAAAAAGCAAAACAGAGGCAAAGGAAGGAGAGACCCCAACGAAGCTGTATATGAAGGGACACTCCTAACAAGAAGGTGAATGAGAGATAGATTAGGTAGAAAGATTTCATAAAGCTAAAAGGGATTGGAAGAAGTGTGCTTGTATTTAGCGATAATGTCTGGGGAAGCACCGCACCGTTCCAATTCCATTACGAGTTCGTTAACAACATTCTCTTTTTCTAGATTCTGTAGATTTAGACCTTCTCCAAGAAAAGGTACATGAAGAATGGACACATCCGCTTTTTCAAATAATTCAACTGCATATGGATGATTTTTATATTCTTGAGCATAATAAACCGTTTGAATTCCGGCTTGAATGATAGATTTTGTACACTGAATACAGGGAAAATGCGTCACATATAATTCGGCTCCTTCTGTTGGTACACCAAATTTTGAACACTGTAAAAGAGCATTCATTTCCGCGTGAATAGTTCGAACACAATGATTATCAATCAGGTAGCACCCTTGATCGATACAATGATCTCCACCTGAAATGGATCCATTATACCCACCTGCGATCATCCTCTTTTCCCTCACAATTGTTGCGCCCACAGCTAATCTTGTACATGTACTTCGTAATGCAAGCAAATGGCTTTGGGCCATAAAGTATTGATTCCAGGATATTCTATTCATAATTTACTCCCATCCTTCGTTTACCTTAAGTGTAACGATTTTTTCTCGCCAACGTCAATCCTCTTTTTCACTAGGTCGAAATCTCATCTTTAATCTTTTCATACATTTTCTCTCCAATGCCGGTTACGTTCAAGATATCTTCCACACTTTTAAACAAACCCTCTTCCTCACGATGATTGATGATTGCCTCGGCTTTTGAAGGTCCGACCCCTGAAAGTGTTTCTAACTCCTCTTTTGATGCTTTGTTAATGTTGATTTTCATAGGCTGTGATTGCGTCAGATTTCCTTCAGCCATTTCACCTACTTTGGGAACCAAAATCACCATTTCATCTTCAACTCGTTGTGCATAATTTATCTTTGAAGGATCTGCATCAATCTCTAGCCCTCCAGCTTTCTTAATGATATCTACAACTCTTTCATCCGCACTGGTCTCATACACACCAGGATTTTTGACAGCACCTTTTATATCCACCATATAATCCTCACTTTGAATATCCGCTTCTTCGACTGTTTCTTCAATCATTAGAGGTGTGCTAATATGCTCTTTTTCAGTATTTTTTTGAAGATACAAGCCTACAAGTACCGCCACTAACGCACTAATCATGAGTAGCCAATTTCTATAGCGAAGGAGCATTTCTTTCATTTTCCATTTCACCTCCCTAAGCATATATAGATACTTCCTAGCATAGATTGTATGAGAGAATGTGGATAAAGAAGGAGGGTTACAGCATGAAAATTGGCATCATTGGTACGGGGAATATGGGAAAAATTCTTATCCAGTCTCTTGTGGAATCAGAAGCAATTTCTCCTTCCCAATTGTTTATTACTAATAGAAATCTTACGAAGGCAAGAGAAATTCAGAAAGAGATTCCTTTATTAACCATCTGTGAAACGGTCTCACAAACCATAAAATCAGCTGACTTAATTTTTCTATGTGTGAAACCATTGGATATGCATCCAATCTTATTCAAACATAATCATCTTTTCACAGCCGAAAAGTGCCTTGTTTCCATAACGAGTCCTGTCAGTGTCACTCAACTAGAGTCGGTTGTTGATTGCTCTTGCGCCCGCTTAATTCCAAGTATTACGAATCGTGTGTTATCTGGTGTCTCTTTATTGTCCTTCAGCACAAACTGCTGGACTGACTGGAAAGAAATTTTATTTTCACTGGCTGAAAAAATATCGACACCTGTGGAAATTGATGAAAATATTACGCGGGTATCCTCTGATATTGTTAGTTGTGGACCAGCGTTTTTTAGTTATATCACGCAGCGGTTTATTGACGGGGCTGTAGAAGAAACAAAAATCTCTAAGAGCCAAGCAACCTTACTCGCATCACAAATGCTCATAGGACTAGGTGAATTATTAAAGAAAAACGTTTATACTTTACCATCGCTTCAAGAAAAAGTATGTGTGAAAGGTGGGGTTACGGGAGAAGGTATTAAAGTGTTAGAGAGCGAAATTGGGGATATGTTTCAAAAAGTATTTCGAGCAACACACGAGAAGTTTGAAGAGGATCTGTCAAATACAAAAAAACAATTTAAGACGTACTAAATCTATTATTCGATTCTTCCTCCCGATATCCTCCTAAAAAATAAAAGAACCTGTGAATCAGGTTCTTTTTTTAGTTCAGAAGTAAAAATAAAAAGTTTAAGGATGCCTGACGCCGCAGGACAGCCACTTCCGCTTTTCTTTGTCCAGCTGCAGTGGCTTGCGGCTCGGGGTCAAATGAATAACCCTCCAGCGATGCAGGCATCACCTCCGTGTTCTTCATTTGCCTGACGCCGCAGAACAGCCACTTCCGCTTTTCTTTGTCCAGCTTCAGTGGCTTGCGGCTCGGGGTCAAATGAATAACCCTCCAGCGATGCAGGCATCACCTCCGTGTTCTTCATTTGCCTGACGCCGCAGAACAGCCACTTCCGCTTTTCTTTGTCCAGCTTCAGTGGCTAGGGACTCGGGCATTTGTCAGCCCACTACGTGAAGCAGGCTTCACTTCGTGTTCTGCCAGATGCCTGCCGTCCCTGGTCAGCCACTTCCGCTTTTCTTTGTCCAGCTTCAGTGGCTAGGGACTCGGGCATTTGTCAGCCCACTACGTGAAGCAGGCTTCACTTCGTGTTCTGCCAGATGCCTGCCGTCCCTGGTCAGCCACTTCCGCTTTTCTTACGGCATACAAAGAATGTTCTTTCTGCTTTTCCGGTTGGTTGGGTTTGAAAAAAGTCGTAGGAAACAGATAGAATTTCTAATTCTGCTTCTTCTAACCACAGCTTATATTGACTAGATTGAAACGTTCTTTGAATATGTAACTCGTCAAACCGGTCATAGGTGTCATGCTCTTCATTGAACGCAAAGAACGTTAAATCATGTTCAACACTTAGCGGCCACTCACCAGGTAGGCAATCCCAGATATATGATACATCGTCATCCTTTAAAGTATATGTTTGTCCTAAAAAAACAGTATTCATTTTATAAGGAGTATGAACATCAAACATAAATAAACCATTTTCCCCAAGATGATCATGTACCCGCTGAAAAGTAGACCTGATTTGCTCTTCATCCGTTAAATAATTTAATGAATCACAGAAAATAGTGATTAAATCAAAATGACCTAACCCCTCTAATTGACTCATATCTTGTTGAAACAAGGCAATCGAAGCCCCCTGATTCATCGCTTTTTCCTGAGCAAACATTAACATTTCTTCAGATAAGTCAACACCTGTAACGGACCAACCCTCGCGAACATAGCGAAGAGACATTTCTCCAGTTCCACAAGCTAAATCTAATACTTTATGTGGCTTTATTTTATTTTCTCTCAAGTGTGATTTAGTAAATTCCATCCAATCATCATAAGGAACATCACTCATTAAGTAATCATATACAGATGCAAATTTCTGATAACTCATGAAGAGGACTTACTCGCAAGATCTACTAGTGGCGCATCTCCCCATAAACGTTCCAAATGGTAATAATTTCGTTCATCTTTATGGAAAATATGTGCAACAACATCTCCTAAATCCACTAAAATCCATGAACCTTCGTCAAATCCCTCCATTCGTTTTACAAAAATACCCATTTCATCAGCTCTCTGTTTCACTTCACGTGCCATCGCTTGAACTTGCTTATCGGAATTCCCGTGACAAATCACGAAATAATCCGCAATTATTGAAATTCCATCCATATTTAAGGCAACAATGTCTTCTCCACGTTTATCATCAATTGCTTCGTACACAACTTGTAGTAATTCGTTTTTTTTCATTATAATGTCACTCCTCTTTTTACTAAATCATTGTACGCTTCAAATGTCTCTGGAAATACTTGTACTCCTTTGCTAATCAAAAAGGTTATTGTATTTTTCATCGCAAATAAAAGCGCCTGATCAATATCTACTTTCGCTAATCTTCGTGCTTCCTCAACTCCTGGAAAGTTTCGACCAGGTTCAATATAGTCTGCCACATATATAATTTTTTCAAGTAAAGACATATTGGCTCGACCAGATGTATGAAAGCGAATAGCAGCTAAAACCTTCTCATCTGCTACTCCCACCTGTTGTTGAACTAAAAATGCGCCAACAGGAGCATGCCACAATTCATCATTAAATTGAATCAACCGATCATCAAAGTTCTGCTCAAGTAAGATTGCTTTCATTTCTTCCTTTGGTCGGAATTTTGCGTAATCATGAAAGATAGCTGCTAGTTCAGCCTGTTTCTCGTCTTCCCCAAAAGCTTTGGCTAAATCCACAGCAGTCTCTAGTACCCCAAGAGTATGTTTATAACGCTTCTCCGTCAGTTCCCGTCTAACAACGGCCAATGCATCAGAACGGTTCATACAAACTCTCCTCCTCAAGGTAATTCAAAACCGGATCGGTCACTAAATATTTTACGCTCTTTCGCTCATTTCGTTTTGTACGAATCATGCTCGAAGAAATTTCCATGATCGGAACTTCTACGAATAAGATATCTAAATCTGTCGTGAGCGAATAGCCTGGTCGGTTCACACCAACAAATGTAACTAATTTTGCTAATTCATCAATTTTATACCAAGTAGATAATGACTCTACCATATCACCACCGATAATAAAGTAGAAATCCGTATCGGGATTCTTTTCGGTTAATAGTTGCATGGTGTCTACTGTATAAGAAGGGCCACTTCGTTCTAGTTCCAAAAGCTCTATTTGGAACTTAGGATTCGATTCTATCGCAAATTGAGTCATTTGTACTCGTTGATTATTAGAACTCTCCCCTAATTGTTCTTTATGAGGAGGTTGCCCGTTCGGCATAAACCATACTTCTTGTAGACCTAGCTTTTCCAATACCTCATTCGCAATAATCAGATGCCCTATATGAGGGGGGTTAAAAGTTCCACCTAGAATACCTACTTTTTTCCTCATCCCCTCACCTTAAGATGGAAGAACAAGTTGCTTATTTTCTCTTGATTCTTTATACAAAACAATGGTATTTCCAATAACTTGAACGAGTTCTGCTCGCGCTCCTTTTGATAAATCTGCTGCGACCTCATTACGATCTTCATCACAATTTTGTAGGATGCTGACTTTGATTAATTCTCTAATTTCGAGAACTTCGGAAATTTGCTTAACCATATTTTCATTTACTCCACCTTTTCCAACTTGGAAAATTGGGGATAAATGGTGTGCCTTCGCTCTTAAAAATCGTTTTTGTTTACCTGTTAGCATGATTATTTCCTCCTAGTTGTTTCATAACTATTTTCTTCATTATTTTTGTATCAGGATAGATTCCAGTCCATTTTTGAAAGGCAAGTGCTCCTTGGTGCACAAACATTCCTAAGCCATTTTGTGTTCTTGCTCCCAATTCCTTTGCCTCTTTTAAAAACAAGGTCTCTTGCGGATTATAAATAATATCAATTACATACGATGATGCTTTTAAGTTTTTTACCGATAAGGGGCTATCTTGAATATGCGGATGCATACCAATATTGGTGGTTTGAATCACCACATCATAATGTGCTAATTTCTCTTCGGCTTCTAAAAGAGAACATGAATTCCCTCTGATTGGAAACGGACATTCCGACAACAGCCTTTCACCATTTGCAACTGTACGATTGGCTACATCAATCGAATAGATACCTTGGTGGGCAAGAGTATAAAGAATTGCTTTAGCTGCTCCACCAGCACCAATTACCAGCACAGAGTCAACACATTCAATCTTGTGATGTAAGGCAGTCATAAAACCTTCTCCATCGGTGTTATATCCTATCAGTTTCTCTCCATCAGACACAACTGTATTCACCGCACCGATAGCTTGCGCGAGTGGGTCAACCTCGTCTAATAAAGGAAGAATTAGTTCCTTATGAGGGATCGTGACGTTAAATCCGGCAATTCCTAGAGCTTTCATACCTAACAGCGAACGCACTAAATCATCTTTTTTAATATGGAAAGGATGGTAATAGGCATTTAGTTTATGTTCTGAAAAGACTGCATTATGCATTAGTGGAGACATTGAATGAGCAATTGGATCGCCAATGACACCATACAGCATATTCATTTTCTCTCCCCCTCTTATCTTAAGGCTCATTTTGTAGACATTGTTGCTATTTAATCAATAATTTCGAGGGCACATCGTTTTTTTCAGAGATTACATTCATATGATTACGAAAAGATGACCAGAAACCAAGCGTTATCACAGCTCATAGACTAACAAGAAAAGCCACAATTTTTGCGAAAACAACTTATATTAATGATTTACGAATAAATACACTTACACCTTTTGGGGCATAGGCAGCTATTTTTACTCCAGGGTCATTGACTGTTACCCAGCCTAATCCGGAATAGACAATATCTGTTTTCCCTTCTCTGATCATGAACTCGTGGCGAACCAACTCAGGAAAGTGATCAAAATCATTTTTCCTTGGAGGAGTCAGTAGCTCACCCACATGATTTTTGTATAAATCATCCGCTTTCTCCAATTTGGTTCGATGGATCATTAATTCATTAGCTAAATAACACACAAAGGACGTGCGCAACCCTGACAAGAAGTCAAAACGTGCCAATCCTCCAAAATAAAGAGTTTGCTCTTCATTTAACTGAAATACTCGGGACTTGATTTCTTTTTTAGGGGTAATGATTTTAAGATCTTCTTTTGCAACAAAATGGGCCATTTGATGATGATTGATAATACCTGGCGTATCAATCAAAGCTGCTCCATCATCTAAAGGAATTTCGATCATATCAAGCGTTGTCCCAGGAAAGTGAGAGGTCGTAATAACATTCTCCTCTCCTGAAACCTCTTTAATAATTCTATTGATGAAAGTCGACTTCCCAACGTTAGTACATCCAACAACATACACATCTTTACCTTGACGGTACTCTTCAATAGCTTCTAACGTTTCTCTAATTTTCTTCCCATTGGCAGCACTTACTAGTTTAACATCTATTGGCTTTAAGCCTTGCTCTCTTGCTTCATGTTTCATCCAATGGACAACTTTAGATTCTTTAACCGATTTCGGTAACAAATCCACCTTATTTCCAATCAGAAGAATTGGATTTTTACCCACAAAGCGATGAAGACCAGGTAACCAACTTCCGTTAAAATCGAAAATATCAACAATCTTTACAATAAGGCCCTCTACTTCACCTAGCCCATTGAGAATTTTTAAAAAGTCATCATCCGTTAGGCTTACGTCTTGTACTTCATTATAGTGTTTTAAACGAAAACATCTTTGACAAATAATCGCCTCTTTTTGCAAAGATGAAGGTGGAGCGTATCCTAAGGCTTCTTTATCCGTTGTTTGGATCCCTACACCACACCCTACACAAGCTAGTTCAATATTACTCACAATTAATCCTCCCAATTAATTAGTCCCTTTCGTTTAAACCAGGACATAATTCTTCTTTCAACTCTTCGATTAAACTTCGTAACAAATCCATCAGTTTGAGCAACAGGGACGACTAAAATCGTATAAAAACCATTTCGATTTCCACCGAGAACGTCCGTTAACAATTGATCACCGACAACTACCGTATTTTCTTTTTCGACCTTCATATCCTTAATGGCCCGAAGAAATGCTTTTCCCATGGGCTTTCTAGCCTTGTAAATAAACGGTAGTTCAAGTGGGTCTGAAAAGGATTTAACTCTCACTTCATTATTATTAGATACTATCGTTACAAGAATCCCTGCATCTTCTAAGCTTTTAAACCACTGAATGAGTTTCGGCGTAGCATTAGGCCGGTCCCATTCTACTAACGTATTATCTAAATCGGTAATCACAGCTTTTATTCCTTGCTCTTTTAATTCACTCGGCGATATTTGAAAAATATCTTTAACGAGCTTGTTAGGCAAAAAAGATTTTAACACATTAACACCTCTTTTAATTTCCTATAATGTTTTCGTGGGAGTAACTACAAGTAAAGCAAAAAAACAATACATCGAGTTACTTGGGCACATCGAAATCAGCAATTTGGCGATTCGTTCTCCATGACTCTTTTCGTATACATTGTGGCTATTACATCTGATTTTTGAGTAAATCCTCCATTTCACTGCGTATACTGTCATTTGCCTGCCGCCTCAGGGCGAGCGACTTCCGCATATCGTAATTGATGGCCGAAACAAAGCTATATCATAAATTATAAACCGATACAAAAAGCCACAAACTTTGCAAAACAAGCTTATTTATTCAAGCAGTTTCACATTCCGTATCAATTTCAATCACGAATTGAGGAAAGATGACTAGAATCCTATCCTGTTAATGGAATTGATACTGCAGCGAATAGCACCTTACTAAAATGATATTTGCTAATAATTTCTCATAATTATTAGCATATCCAATTATACATAACACTTCAAAAAATTCTATAATACGTCAAATTCCCTAAAAAGCAAGAAATCTTTCGATAAAATTCTACGCATGGTTTTTTGTGGATAAAGTAATCCACATTTTACCATCATAAATACCGGGCATATTTTCCCTTTATAAACAAACTAACCACAGGTTATCCACCAACACCTGTGGATAAGAGAACGCTTGTTCCAGCTAACTTTGTTTGATAAAGTTAGAATATATCATTTACAACACTCATATATGTATCTTTCAGCCATTTAGAACATTTACTTATGGAGGTGAAAGACCCTGTGCACAAGCTATCTGACGAGTTATTAATTCAGTCATATTACAAAGCGATGAAACTTCACTTAAGTAAAGATTTTATAATCCTAATTGAAAAAGAACTGCATCAACGTGGTTTTTATGAAGTGATGAAGGTATCCTCGTGAATAAGAAAAGCGCAAGGTGTCATCTATATATGACTTTGAGCTAAAAACCAAAACCTCTTCTAAATAAATACTGCCTTAATTTATTTGAAGACCCTGATGTTTAATCAACAGGGTTTTTTTATGAACGAAATTGTCCCAACTTCTCTCCTACTCTAATTGAAAAGGGTGTTGTATCGATCATTGGAACAAATGTATTTTTTTCAAATAACAGAACTACGGTCGATCCAAAAGTAAAGTAAGCAACTTCTTCTCCTTTTTCCCATTGTTCTTTCTTCTGAGTTCGTTCAATTGAGTTGACCCACATTGCACCGACCATCGCCATGCTCATTTTTTTTGAGTTCTTCTCTAATTCCACCACATGACGATAATTTTTACTTAGCACCTGTTCGCCATATTTTAATCCAGCTGCATTTACAGGATATGAGTGACGGCCTAGAATTTGCTGGTCCACAATCGTTGCCGAAATCGGACTGTGTATACGGTGGTAGTGAGCTGGACTTAAATATATAACCATAAAAGTACCGCCTTCATAGTGTTTCGCTTTTTCCAAATCACCTACCATTTCTTCTACCGAATAATTTTTGTTCTTTACCACCATAATAAGATCTTTCGTAATAACCCCTATATTCTCGATGACTCCGTCCACAGGACTTACAAGAGTTTCCTTGGCTAGATGCACTGGGCGAGCATCACGTCTCAACTCACGGATAAAAAATTCGTGTAGAGAAGAAAATTCGGTTATCGATTTTTTAATATCTTCTTGACCAATGTCATATAATTTCATATAAGATGGAATTATATGCTTACTCAACGATGACTGAACAAATCGTTGTAAAACAAAAGAAGACCATCGTTTATTGGTCAGTTCAATAAATAATTGATATAGTATTTTTTTCAAATTATTTCCTCCGTAATAAAAATGACTCTTTCCTCATGAGCCCATTAGGTATATAATAGACTATTATTATACAACAATTTTTCAAAAGGGTCGTCCCTTTTTTTAGGAGTGTGAACTATGCTGCTTACGCAAGTCATAGACTTTACAGTTAGAAAACTCAAAGCACAGACAGCAAATGCTCTAACGTTACTAAATTTATCTCTGGGTGGATTTGCAATCATAAATATTATTGAAGGACAGCTTCAACTTGGTTCTCTCCTTATTTTTTTAGCAGCTCTAGCTGATCGATTTGATGGAATGGTAGCTAGAAAATTAAGCATTGAATCGGAGCTTGGTAAACAATTAGACTCTATGTGTGACCTGATTTCATTCGGTGTTGCCCCAGCACTTTTAATTTATCTAGGAGTTATCCATGAATTTGGTGCTCCAGCAATGTTCTTTACTGTGTTCTATATCGCAAGTGGCTCATTTCGATTAGCACGGTTTAATGTCACTGAAAATGACGGTTATTTTTCTGGTTTACCCATTACAGCCGCTGGTTGTTTTGCGACATTGTTATTTATTGTTCACCCATATGTAGCTCCCCAAACTATTTTATTCTTAATGATTTTCTTATCTTTCATGATGATTAGCTCATTTCGATTAAAGAAAGTGTAAAAGGATCCAGCGAAACGCTTGGATCCTTTTTTAATAGGAGCGGTACAGGCACCATCCTCCAAAAACAATAAGCAAAATGAGCAATACTACCGCTAAAGCTAAGTAGTAACCGCCACCATAATACCCCACATTAGGGGGATATGGATAATAACCTGGACAAGAGTAATACATAAGCATCCCCTCACTTCTTTAATAATAGACTATGTGAGAGTGCTTCTATTTGTATAGACAAAAACCCAATCATACAAATTCCTAAAGGTTATTCCATATTTTAGATGATTATTTTTATTAATTCTCAAGATGTAACTAAATTGATACAAGCACCCTCCCTGTTACCTCTCAAACTGATTACAATATTTTACTAGTAAATCCTATCATTTCCCCCACACGCTCGAAGTTAAGCAGTTATATAAAAATGTGTTACATACTCCTATTCAAAAAATCCTCACTTTCTTTTTTGTCCGATAGCCTAATTTTGAAGCAATTTTATTTCCAGCACAATCCTATTTCTTGTTAAACACTTGAACGTAGGTCGGTTGATCATGAGTTTCACAATAAACCATTGTTACTATAGAATTTTTAGTAATAATGATGTTTACATATAGGGTTTGAGAGTGCACGATCCTGATTGTTTTCGTATACATTGTTGCTAATGCATTTATACTTTTTATTAAACATCTATTTTTGCAGAGATTTCATTCAAATAATTTCAAAAAGAGAACCCGAAACCAAGCAATTTCCATGTTTGTAGATTGGTACGAAAAGCAACAAACATTGTGGAAACAACCTTTCTTTAAGAGAGTTGACTTACCACTTCTATGGACAGGCAAGGACAATCTCTTCCCCGCATAGACTTGATAATAGGCAATTGCCAACTTGGAGGTGAATTACATGTCAGCTCTTCTCACAGCGTTAGGATACTTTCTGAAAGAACTGGTATTTCTAGTATCTTATGTAAAAAATAACGCTTTTCCTCAGCCGTTAAAACCGGAGGATGAAAAGAAAAATTTAGCTCTTATGGCCCAAGGGGATGAGCATGCTCGGAATTTATTAATTGAACATAATTTACGTTTAGTTGCCCATATTGTTAAAAAATTTGAAAACACCGGAGAAGATTCAGAAGACTTAATTTCTATTGGGACGATTGGTTTAATCAAAGCAATCGAAAGTTTTTCAGAAGGGAAAGGTACAAAGCTTGCCACTTATGCGGCCAGGTGTATTGAAAATGAAATCCTAATGCATTTACGTGCACTCAAAAAGACAAAAAAGGATGTTTCTCTTCAGGATCCAATCGGACAGGATAAAGAAGGAAATGAAATTTCTCTGATTGATATTTTACAATCAGAAGCTGAAGATGTTATTGATACAATTCAGTTAAACATGGAAATCGAAAAGGTTAGAAAATACATTTGCGTTCTGGATGCTCGTGAAAAGGAAGTCATTATAGGACGGTTCGGATTGGATATGAAGGATGAGAAAACACAAAGAGAAATCGCCAAAGAACTCGGCATTTCAAGAAGTTATGTTTCTCGAATTGAAAAAAGAGCTTTAATGAAAATGTTTCATGAATTTTACCGAGAAGAGAAAGAAAAACGGAATTCACGCCCTTAACAATTCAAGGCAAGTAGTAATCGCTTCTCTAAAAATGAAGTAAAGCAGATGAGAAAAGCCACCAGTAATTGGAGGCTTTTTTTTATTGGAATTTGAAATTAATATCTACGGGATATAAATTCTAACCCTACTCTGCGCTAACCTCAGCTGAAATAATTAATGCAATTGCAGCTGTAATAACTAGTCCGATAACCATTGAAAACATCCCAATCACTCCTTTTCGTTTCCGTTTCTGATACTACCAATATAGCACGTAAAAACAAAAACCAACGACCAAAAAGTGAACAATAAGTTACTAAAACATGACAAAAAAGTGAACAAAGAAAAGCGGAAGTGGCTGACCAGGGACGGCAGGCATCTGGCAGAACTCGCAGTGAAGCCTGCTTCACGGAGGGGGCTGACAAATGCCCGAGTCCCTAGCCATTACCCGAGAAAAAATCCCTATACGGACATCATCATCCCATCCACACACATCACAACCAATAAACTAGCCATATAAAAAAGCAGCGATTCTAACTGCTGCTTTTCAATAAAAATTATTTAAGATTAGATTGTTTTCCTTTGAAACCAAACCGTCCAAAGACATATTGTTAAAAACAAATTGATCCCCCTCAGTTCATATTGCTACGCAGAATCTTTCTCCATCCAAAGTACATTTAGCTTCTTTTGTTTCACAAATCTCATCATGACACTATCTCCTTTCCAATTTTTCTGATTAGGATCTTACCCATTGATCACATAGTGAACATTTTTTTCACGAATTTCTTCAAAATGTGATTGTACTTGTTGATTGTGATGACACTCTTCAAATGACTGTTTGCGTTTGTTAATCGAAATGGTCATAAAGAAAATGTTTAAAGTCATACTGTATTCCTCCTTTCTTTGTAGCAATCTAGCTCAAATGAAAATGTGAGTAATGCTTTATTTTTTGTTCTTCATACATTTTCAAAATTTGTTCTTCGTGTAAAAGATCTTCCCTAGACTGTCGTTTTCGTTGAATATTAATCGATACAAATAGTAGATTTAAGGTCATTTTGCTCCCTCCTTTGCTCACAAAAAAACCACAGAAACATACTGCTTCTGAGGCATAAAAATAACCACAGAAGTAGACATCGCTCCCGTGGCTAGCATATTGTGTAAGTTTTTAATACCTGCTAATAATTATTCCTAAATGGAGACGAATTTGCCTTATGATATTCAATTGTATAGTTTTTAAATGCGTATGAAATCATTGTAATCGTCCTCCTTTAGTTTTTCTTACAGTGGTAAGTATATCCAAAAATATTGGTAATGTAAACCACTTTTTTAAAATTTAGGCTGTTTTTTATAACTGTGCAGTTTGTATTTCTATATAAAGCAGTAATAAAAATATATTTCGTGTTCTTTTGCAAGGAACCACCATTAAGACTGATGCCTCATGCTCATTTTCCGAAAAACCTTTTGTTAAATGTTGCCCAGTGGTGCAACACAAATAATTCCATGCAATTTATTCAAGGAATCATGACTAATGGACCTCTTTTCCTTTGATATTACCAACTTCGCTCCTTTACCATCAGCTAACACTTACTAAAGAAACCTATTTTCTTTTTTCCAATCTCCGCATTAAATTCTGAACTAAAAAAACGCCTTTTGGCGTTTTTTAAGAAGACTATTTTCGCAAAGCTTGTTGCTTTTCAAATTAGTTTATCCTCTTTGATATAGCTTTGTATCTGGAATTTTTCGTCTGTTATTGATGGAAATCAACAGTGAAATGGAAGATTAAATCAAAAATCAGATGAAATAGCCACCATGTATACGAAAAGAGCCTTTAAGAAAATGGTCTTTCATTCTCAAGTTTGGCAAGTTGTTTTTTTATTAAAATTGCTTGAAAAAAGAAGTAAAATGATAAACTTAAAAAAATCGTCGTGAAGGTCATCAGAGTATATATCTTTATTGTGGTTTTCCCCATTGTCGGAAGTACCACTCCTAAATATAGAAATACACTTAATGCGACCAACGTGAACCCAAATCGCTTATAATCAATGATTTTCTCATTTAATCTTTTTTTCATCGTCAACACCCGCTTCAAAGAATCTCAAGTTGTGAAGTTACTATATCACAACTTCTCATGTATTCTAACAAGCAAATATAACCATAAATAGAATAATTTTCCTGAGGGTTTATCGTAATGCTTGTTGTAAATCTTCAATCAAGTCTTCGACATCCTCAAGTCCTACCGAAATACGAACTAATCCATCTGTTATTCCTAACTCATTCCGACGCTCTTTCGGAATAGAAGCATGGGTCATGCGAGCTGGTACTGAAATTAAGCTTTCAACTGTACCTAGACTTTCTGCTAAAGTAAAAAACTTAGTATTCTCAAGCAAGTGATCCGCCTGTTTCTCACTTCCAACATCAAATGACACCATCCCACCGAAGCCACGTCCCTGCTTTTTGGCAATCTCGTGATTAGAATGATTAGTGAGACCTGGGTAATACACTTTGCTTACTTTCGGATGCGTTTCGAGGAAGTCGACGATTTGATTCGTGTTGCTTTCATGTTCTTCCATTCGAATGCCAAGGGTTTTTATCCCTCTAATTAGTAAGTACGCATCTTGTGGCCCTAGAACCCCCCCTGTGGAGTTTTGCACAAAGTGAAGATCTTCTCCTAATTCCTTTGTTTTTGTGACAACAAGACCCGCGACAACATCACTATGCCCGCCGATGTATTTAGTCGCACTGTGAAGGACGATATCAGCTCCTAGACTTAATGGGTTTTGCCAATAAGGCGTGCTAAAGGTGTTATCCACAATAGTAACCAGATTATTCTGTTTGGCTATATTACTAGCAGCTTCAATATCAGTCACTTTTAAAAGTGGATTAGTCGGTGTTTCTATATAAAGAGCTTTGGTGTTTTCCTGAACAGCTTTTTCAATATTTTTTAAATCACTTGTATCAATAAAGGTGGCTTGAATCCCAAATCTATTTAACACCTTCGTAATTACTCGAAAAGTCCCCCCGTAAACATCATCCGTAAAAACAATATGGTCTCCACTTTTAAATAACATCATGACAGCAGTAATTGCTGCCATTCCAGAGCCAAAGGCAAAACCACGATCTCCGCCTTCTAAGTCTTTGATTAATTCTTCAAGAGCATGCCGAGTGGGATTACCCGTCCGCGAGTATTCGAACCCTTTATGACCTCCTACACTTTCTTGCTTGTACGTACTCACTTGATAGATAGGTACATTTACTGCTCCTGTATGAGGATCAGTAGGAATGCCTCCGTGTATAAGCTTTGTTTTTCGACGCATTTTTATATTCCTCCTTCGTAGATTTTTTTACTTAAATATCGTTCACTTGAATCTGGAAACACCGTTACAATATGACTCCCTCGTTTGGCATTTTTTGCTTCTAGCAAGCTTGCATGTAGAGCCGCACCAGACGAGCTTCCAACCAACAACCCTTCTTTTAATGCTAATTCTTTCACTCGAGCAAAAGCTTCTTCATCTGAAATTGTATGAATACTATCAAAGTAAGAAGGATCCATGTACGAAGGAAGGAATTCCATGCCAATTCCTTCAGTTTTATGAGGTCCTGATTCCCCCCCATTTAAAATGGAGCCAACCGGTTCAACAATTGCCGTTTTGATGTTTGCTTTTTGTTCTTTTAAGTATTGTGCTGTGCCCATAAATGTTCCTCCAGTTCCTGCTCCAGCTACAAATATATCGACTTTCCCTTCTAACTGCTCCCATATTTCCGGACCAAGTGTTTTATAATAGGTTAATGGATTGGCAGCATTGTCAAATTGCTGCGGACAATAGGAATGTGGAATTTCATTTAGAAGTTGCTGCGCTTTTTCGATAGCTCCTTTCATTCCTAGGTGAGTAGGGGTATGTACAATGGTTGCTCCTAGTGCCTTCATTAGTTCTTGTTTTTCCATGCTGAATTTTTCCGGAATACAAAACAAGACATTGATATCTCGATGAATGGCGGCTAGAGCTAAGCCAATGCCTGTATTTCCAGCTGTTGGTTCAATTATGGTTCCTCCAGCAGATACTTTTTCTGTATTAATGGCCTCCTCTATTAGCTCCTTTCCTAGTCGATCTTTAATGCTTCCTCCAGGGTTATAAAACTCTAATTTGGCAAAAAGACGAACTTCATTAGGAAGGGAGAAGTGTTTAATTTCAATGAGAGGAGTGTTTCCAATTAATTCGTGAATAGAAGAATAGGTGTTCATCATTTTTACCCCCGGAATAATAATCAATCCTACAAACAATAAGGTTATTTTCGCAAAGTTAGTTGCTTTTCGTATCATATTATCATCTATGATATAGCTTTATTTTGGCATCAATTCGTCTGTTTTTGATGGAAATGAACAGTGAAATGGAGAATTTATCCAAAAATCAGATGAAATAGCCACAGTGTATACGAAAAGAGCCAATAATAAAGATGAAAGGGACTCTATATGGAGTCCCTTATTTACTTAAGGCTGTTTTTCTCAGCGGTATATACCGTAAAAATAAAAGGTCTTTAATTATCATTTTCTTGTTTTTTGAATGAAATCCCTGAAACATTGAAAGATAACAACGACTAGTAAATTAAATAGGAAAAATGTATACGAAATACCCTTACTTAAAGTGTCGCCACAATCTTCATGACTAAATGAGCCGAATTGACAGCTGCAATATCTAAGAACTGTTCAAAAGAGACATTAGATTCTTTACCTGCAATATCGGACAGTGCACGAATAATCACAAACGGAACTGCGAAATTATGTGCAACTTGAGCTACTGCTGCCGCTTCCATCTCTACTGCTTGTAAGTCAGCAAATTTGTTACGAATCGCCGTTACTCGATCTGGATCACTCATAAATGAATCTCCAGTAGCAATTAGTCCTTTTACCACCTGAGCATCCATTGTATCTTTCGCCGCAGCTTCTGCTAAAGAGACGAGTTTTTCATCGGCCGTGAATGCGGCTGGGAGCTGAGGCACTTGACCATATTCATAACCAAACGCTGTCACATCAACGTCATGATGGCGCACCTCAGTAGAGATAACAACATCTCCTACATTTAATGATGCATCAAATCCACCCGCTGAACCTGTATTGATGATGACGTCTGGTCTGAACTTTTCTAAAAGAATGGCTGTGGACATCGCTGCGTTAACTTTCCCGATGCCCGAACGAAGCAATATCACTTCTTTTCCGTGCATGGTACCGACCGTAAATTCACATCCAGCAATCTCTTCAGTGTGTACTCCTTCAATGTTTGATCGTAATAAAACCACTTCTTCTTCCATTGCCCCAATAATTGCTGCTTTCATGAAAATACCTCTTTCTATTGTTTGATTGCTTCCATGAGCCAAACAAAAGCATTGCAGCGGATGAATGTGACGGAAAAACCAGCCTCTTCTGCCATTTGAGTTAATGCAGGTATCGTTGTATAGTGCTCACGCTTTAAATCCTGCGCTAAATCTTCAAAACCTTGCTTTTCAGCCTTTTCAATTCCATCTGAGTATGCTTGAGATGACAGATACATGGTGTCTGCAAACACTATTTTACCACCTTTATTCAATAGGTTTCCATATTGATGAAAAGCTTGTGCTTTTTCCGTATCTGTTAAGTGATGAAATGCATATGTGCTAACAATCGTATCCGGTTTACCATCAACTGAATAGCTTAAAAAATCCCCATCCACGACAGATATACTCTCGCCAAATTTCTTTTGAAAAACCGCTCTCATTTCCTTTGATGGTTCGATTCCAATGACATTATATCCCTTTTGAACTAATTTTGCGGATAAATTCCCTGTTCCACTTCCGAACTCCCATATCGTTCCACTTGATCTTTCGCACACCATGGTCAATATCTCTTCGTACCCTTCAAAAACTTCTTTGTATTGAAGATCATGACCTTCAACCGTTTTATCATATGAATCTGCCCACTCTTCAAAAATGTCTAAAAATTCCCTTCCCATTTTAGCACCTCAATATCTCAAAGTATATAATTCCTATGAGTATACTATGAATTAAAATTAAAACTGTTATTAACTTATCATATGTTTCTGAGAAGTTCAATAAAGAATACTTGCTTACACCGTCGTGTTTTACTTAAAATAGAGAAGAAGCTTTCGCTAGGGGGTGATTTCTTGGAGTTAAACTTAGATTTATTTCAAGATAAAATTGAATTTTTTGAAGACACGAACTTAAAAGACTTAGAAAGAAAAATAAATGAACAAATTCAGCATAATAAGGCCATTTTATTGGAGGTTCATTCTGTTTCGCATCAAGTTGCCTTAAATATAGATGGACAACCTTTATACAGCGCTGTTGTTCATTTCAAACAAACAAAATAAAACAGCTGGGCACATGAGTGCCTCAGCTGTTTGTTTTTTTATCATTCTCTAATAGACGGTCCACCTTAGTCGGCTTCCACCCTTGACCATCCATCCACTCAATATAGACACGATAAATTTCCATTTCATTTGAAGAAGTTACTGTTCCGATGGCCTTGTTCGGACCACCACCATTTCCTATATACCACACTGTCATATCACCAAGAGGTAAATTCGCTCCTAGAGCAATGGCTTTTTCTTTTTCTTGCCAATCAATTGACCCCACTTCATAACTTGAAACATGCTCTCCTTCTTGAGAAGTGGGGATAGGTTTCCATGTATTATTTACATAGGTATCTTCCACATTAGGATCATTATTATTTTCGGAAATGACTATTTCCTGCTCAGAATCCCCAGATTCCACTTCGTCGGTCTTCTCTGCTTCCTCAGATGGGCTTTGAGTTTCTTCCTTTACTTCCATTTCCACCTTTTCTTTCGCGTCACTCTCGGTTTCTTTTACTTCTTCTTTCCCAGCCTTTTCGTTAAGCGGTTCCTTCTTACTGGCACTCTCTGATGAATCGATTGCAACATCTTCATTAAATACGATATTGTATCCTGTAAAAACGATTAAGCCAAGGACTACTACTATTAATGAGTTTAATATAATATTTGCTCTTTTTTTTCGTACTCGTTTATCCGCTCTTGATTTATACCTCACTCATACTCCTCCTACTTATAGACAACAATCCGTCTTTTCTTAAGAGGTTATCATATCTTGTCTACGGAAAAAAGGGGAAAGTTCACTCATTTTCTAAACTTTCTTCATTTTGTGCTATTATTCTTACTGCATCAGCAAACATTTGATGAGCACTTTGACCTGAAAGGGTAGTATTTGCATTAACTGCCACTAAGGCGTATTTTGGATTTTCAAAGGGAAAATAACCAGCGAACCATTTATGATAATAGGGAGTCTCATCTTTGACTTCTACTTGAGCGGTCCCTGTTTTGCCTGCAATTGCATAAGGAAGGGATGAAAGACTATGAGCGGTTCCTTTTTCACTTTCAACTACCCATCTTAATAGCTCTTGTAATTTCATCGCTGTATAAGGAGATAAAGGTGTTTCATTAATCCTCTTATACGGAAAGGTAAACATGGGCGCGCTGCTTTGATATTGAATTTCTGATACTCCCTTTACCATGTGACTCTCTCCGCCCCTTGCAATAGTTGCCATCATATTCGCTACAGCGAGTGGTGTAACTTGCACATTTAGTTGACCTATACCTGTTTGTTTAAAAACACTTTCACTGCCGTTGGTTGGGGGATCAAGAAAGACCTGGCCTCGTTCTTCATCAAGTTGAGCAAAATCCTGATAATGAAAAATATCCCCTTTCCAGCCTGATCCTCCGATAACGCCTAATTTTTCTGCATAGGTGGTAAGAATACTAGGACTTATGCGAGCCAGACGTTCAGATAGTTCTCCGAAGGTAGCATTACAACTTTTAGCAAAGCTATCTTTAAATGTTAGTAGACCATATTGCATTTTCTCTGTCTCTTGTTCGCCATATATATTTACATTACAGTTAAACAGCTCATGTTCATTGACGATTCCTTTTTCAATAGCTGCAGCAGCCACCACTGCTTTAAATACCGAACCAGGAGTAAGTTGAGTAAACATGAGGTTGTTTATACCTTTGGTTTTAAAAGGATCGGCAGTATTTAGCGGCGCTTGTGAAACGACAGCTTTAAT
Source organism: Bacillus sp. 2205SS5-2 (assembly GCF_037024155.1). Taxonomy (NCBI): domain Bacteria; kingdom Bacillati; phylum Bacillota; class Bacilli; order Caryophanales; family Bacillaceae; genus Bacillus; species Bacillus spongicola. The sequence continues at coordinate 151,392 of NZ_JAYKTS010000002.1, read as the reverse complement.
CTCACTTTTTTCAATATCTAGCAGAAGAAGCCCACCTTCAATAAGTGCACTTGAATTCAAGTACTCTTCAAAATCTCGTTGAAGAGCAGAATCAATCGTTGTTTTAACTAGAAGAGGGTAAAATGAGTTAGTTGGAGAGGTATATTTTACATCCATCCCGAATAAAGGTCTTCCCAATGCATCCACATGGTACATGAGCTTTTCGTCGCCACTAGATAGTAACAACTCATCAAATGTTCCTTGTAATCCTGTCACACCAATCGGTTGGATATCATTTAAATTGCTGTTAGGATACCTTTTTTCAAATACCTCTTTATTTTCACTTGTAATGCCTATAAATTGTGCTGCCAATGGCGTTGTTAATGAAAGTTTTTCCTTCAAAGCGAAGACCCCATCTATCTTAAGCTGATTAATTTTTGTCGCCTGCTCTTCAGAGAGCGAGGGTTCTAGAATCCGAAGTGGTTTCTTTGTTTCTTTAAGTCTAGATTGGAGATCACTTACGTTCATATTCAAGATAGATGAAATTTTTGCTAAAGCTTCCGTGTTATGTTGAATAAATGAAAATAAAACCAAAATATGCTTCTCTGTATACGATAAGGGTTTAGACGAATCATCGAGAAATTGACCTCGGCCACTGTCAATTACATACTGTTGTGTACGCTGTTGTACACTTTTTTCAATCAGATTGATATTCGCTGCTGAATACGTTTCTGTCTGAAAAAGCTGTAATTGCAAAAGTCTTCCGATTAGCAAGGAGTGAAATAACAAAATACAAATCCCGAAAAATTTTAAACGTTTTTTTCTTTTCATTTCTTCCACCTCATCATCATTGTTGACACAATGAACAAAATCATACTAAGGTGAATCCTTGAGCAATAAGAAAAGCGCAAGTGGTTGCCTAGGGATGACTGATAAATATTTGCCTACCTAGCCTTTAGGGAGGTATCAAAAAATAGGGACGAAATTGCGTTCAGATTACATTTCACTAAGCTAATGGTTTGTTGGGTCCAACATACTCAAAATCAATATTTAGACAAAAAAATGACCATTCGTAGGCTTTTATACCTCCGGATGGTCATTCATTGAACCTTATTTAATGGCTGTGATTCTTACCTTCATGTCTCCGCCAGGTGTGTGAACAGAAACTTCTTCTCCAACTTTTTTCCCAAGTAAGCTTTTTGCAATGGGTGAATCGTTTGATATTTTCCCTTCAAATGGGTCTGCTTCTGCACTACCAACGATGGAATATGACTCTTCATCCCCACCTGGTAGTTCAACAAAGGACACGGATTTACCTAAGGTTACAATGTCTTTCGCCTGTTCATCTTCTTGAATGATTTTTGCATTTCGAATCATTGCTTCTAGAGTGGAAATACGTCCTTCTACAAAAGCTTGCTCTTCTTTAGCTGAATCATACTCCGAGTTCTCGGACAAATCTCCAAAACTTCTCGCAATCTTTATTCTTTCAACAACTTCTTTACGCTTTACTGATTTTAATTGATCTAATTCTTGTTCCAGCTTTTCTTTACCTGCTTGTGTCATGGGGAATACTTTTTCTGCTGCCAAATCCCTTCACTCCTTCTGTGATTTACGGTTTACGTATTCAAAATGTCATCTTTATGTAAGAGAATACGCTTAAAAAAATACGGATTTAGCGCAACCAAGCTGGCCGCGCTAGAGAAAAATAAGTTCACGAAAATCGAGAACTCTTTATAAATTGTATCGTCCATAAATCAAGTACTTTTAATTAGAAAAATACGGTGGATATGAACAAAGAACGAAGCAATCATGCAAAATTACAAGCATATCGTTTCGTGTATCTATGTTATCGTATTACAAAAATGATTTTTGTTCAAGAATAGTTTGAATTTTTGTGACCATTAAATCAATCGCCACATGATTATGCCCACCTTCAGGAACAATGACGTCAGCATAGCGTTTAGTCGGCTCAATAAATTGATTATGCATAGGACGAACCACATTCACATATTGATCAATCACAGAATCAATCGAACGACCACGCTCTTTAATATCACGAAGCATGCGACGTATAATGCGAAGATCCGCATCAGTATCAACGTATAGTTTAATATCCATTAGGTTACGCAATCTTTCATCTTCTAATACAAGAATCCCTTCAAGGATAATCACATCTTTTGGTTCTACGTGAATCGTATCTTCTGAACGAGTGTGCATTTTATAGTCATACACTGGTTTTTCAATTTCTTCGTGACGTAATAAACATTGTAGATGATTGATTAATAAATCGTTATCAAATGCTAAGGGATGGTCATAATTCGTTTTTAATCTTTCCTCAAACGGTAAGTGACTTTGATCTTTATAGTAAAAATCTTGCTGGACCATTAAAATGGAATGCTCTTGAAACGATTCATAAATCGCTCTTGTAACACTCGTTTTCCCGGAGCCTGATCCTCCAGCTACTCCAATTACAATTGGTTTTGGTTCCATTTTTCCCATTAGTTCTCCTTTCGCATCATGTTGTTAGCATACACAGGTTGATCTACTTTAAATCGAACAATTTGGAGCGGATGACGTGCTGCATCTAGTTCCTGACCCTCTTCATCCCATATGGTCTCAATCACTTGTGTAAAGTTCTCGATTTCTGGACCGAAAAACTCTACTTCATGGCCTGGTTTGAAATGATTGCGTTGTTGTAGTGTGACTATGCTTGTATCAGCATCGTAGTCGAGAACAAGTCCAATAAATTCGGTCGTTGTTTTTCGGCCGTGCACACCAAACATTTGCTCTTGAAAGCCCGGTATACCCTCAAAAAAGGCTGATGCCGCATCACGATTGGCACATTTCTCTAATTCAACTAGCCATTCTTTTTTTATTTTAAAGTTTGCTGGGTCTGCACAATAAGCATCAATGATCTTTCGGTATACGCTTACTACGGTGGCAATGTAGTGAATGGATTTCATTCGCCCTTCAATTTTTAGTGAATCAATCCCAAGTTCGATCATTTGGGGAATAGACTCAACTAACTTTAGGTCTTTTGGACTCATCGCAAAAGGAGCATCATTTTCAGTGAATAAAGCTTCCTCTTCTTCTTGATTTTGCTCGTAAAGATCATAATCCCAACGGCATGATTGACAGCAGCCACCACGGTTAGAATCACGTGCCGTCATATGATTAGATAAAGTACAGCGTCCCGAATAAGAAATACACATTGCCCCATGTATAAAAGTTTCAATCTCAATATCCACTTTTTCCTTCATTTCCCGAATTTCTTCTCCACTTACTTCACGTGCCAAGACGACACGATCGAGGCCTTCTTGTTTCCAGAAATCAATCGCCTTCCAGTTTGAAAGAGACTGCTGTGTGCTTAGGTGTACTTCTACTTTAGGAGCTACTTTACGGCATGTTTCGATAATAAGGGGATCCGCCACAATAATTCCTGTAATTCCGGCTTCTTGCAAACCACGAAGGTAATCCTCTAATCCGTTAATATTTTCATTATGCGCATAGATATTCGTTGTCACATAGATCTTTGCGCCATACTTCTGAGCAAACTCCACACCTTCTTTCATGTCTGCAAAGGTGAAATTTCCTGCGTTTGAGCGTAAACCATATTCTTGTCCACCAATATATACTGCATCAGCTCCGTAGTGAACAGCGATTTTCAACTTCTCAAGATTTCCAGCAGGGGCAAGTAATTCAGGTTTTTTTACGATGACACGTTTACCGTTCACAACTTGTGAAATTTTATCGCTTATGATTGCCGACATTCTATTTCCTCCTTTTTTGATTTATTCACCTTCGAAAAGTGCAATTCGTCCAACTATAGGATTATGACCTCAAGCCAGTAGCGCCTAGAGATAGAAACAAAAACTAACCATCTATACGTTCTTGCTTATTCAAAAACCGTTCATTTTAATAGACTGTTTCTTTAAAGAAAAATCCTGTATCTAGTGGTCGATTGCTCGGTTGAAGTTCTTCCAATCTTTCTAGCAATTGCTCTTTCTTTTCTTCGTAGGCATCTTCATCTGCCTTACATAAGTCAATAGCTTCTCTATACAATTTAGTAACTGCTACGATATACTCCGAAGATTTCAATACTCCATCAATTTTGAACGATTCAATCCCAGCCTCAACCATCTCTTGGAGCTCATCGATAATACATATATCGTTCGGGCTCATAATGTGTGTGCCGTTTTCATCTTCAAATATAGGATATTTATTTTCACGTTCTTTATCATGCAAAATCATATTTTTATTGGCTTTTCGATTTTCAATCTCCATCGCTTTGCCTTGATACTCAAAATAATTTCCAAGCAGTGATCGCTTCGATTGGAACATACACGTCATGCCATGAACTTGGACTTCAAGCTCGACTTCTGCATTCTCTTTCATTTCAATCACTGTATCCATATTAATTTCACGTGCTAAAACTGCACGCTTAGACCCTCTTCGTCCCCAGTAATTGCATGTATACCAATTCGTAGCTGTTGTTTCTGTATTCCAATGGAGCGGCATATCTGGTGCCACTTCTCGAACCGCCATTAAAACCGCAGGATCACCAAAGATGATCGCATCGGCGTTAGCCTCCTTAAGAAACGCCACGTAGTCGGTTAGAGATTCTACTTTTTCATTATGAAAAATAGCATTCATCGCAACATAGACTTTCTTGCCTAGTTCATGCGCTATTGATATAGATTCTTTTACTTGTTCTCGGTTAAATTCACCTGCAAGTCGTAATCCGAATTTCTGTTCTCCTAAAACAAATGCATCGGCACCAGCTTCAGCTAATAATCGGATATCTTCCACCTTTGTTGGTGTGACTAATAGTTCTGGCTTTTTCATATCGTTTCACCTCTTTTTATGCTAATCGCCAGTCCGTCGCCTACTGGTAAAATGCTTGTCTGAAAGTGGGAATGACCCATCAACCACTCATTATAGTGTTGTATTTTTTTTACTAACATTTTTAAATTCCGACTATTAATGCTCTCTAGATTTGTAACAAATCCTTTAAAAAGAACATTATCTGTATAAACGATCCCAGCAACAGAAAGCATTGGTGTATACAGTTCAAAAAACTTTTTATACTGACCTTTTGCAGCGTCAATGAAGATAGCATCAAAAGGAGCTAATGGGTCAATGATTTCATTTACATCTAAAGCATCGCCATGTATTAAAGTTATACGGTCTTTTGCCTCTGAGCGAGCAATAAAGGACTGTGCTTCTTTATAACGTTTGAGATCTCGTTCGATGGTGACAAATTGTCCTTGTGGCAGTGCTTCTGCCATTCGAAGTACGGAGTATCCAATCGCTGTTCCTACTTCTAATATCCTTGCTGGTTGCTGAATTCTAAGCAGTTGGAGTAAATTCTCGATACCTACTAATTCCATAATAGGGACCTTTTGCTCTTTGGCGTATATTTCCATTTCGGTTAAGAGTAAATTTCGTTCCTTCACTAGACCTTCTATATATGAATGGATGGAATCGTTCATGTTGACCCCGCCTTTTCTTACAGATCATTTGCTTTGTCCATGAAAAAATAGCGTTCACAGAAAAATGAAATAAAAAGGGAGAAAACTGTCATTATCTTCCTTATCTATCCCAGTTTTTCGCTGTGTAAAACGCTACATTCTAAAAACACTTTTTCTATTTTAACATAAAAAGAAGAGGAAAGCGAACCTTTCTCTCCCCTCTCTTTGTCTAATTGTTAAGAATTAATTCAGACCGTAATTCCTCATGTTGTGCGAGTGTTTCACTAAAAAAGATTTCTGTAACACCTTCCTCATTCTCAGCAGCTAAGAAATAAAAATAATTTGTGTCGACTGGTTTTAAAGCTGCCTCGAGAGAAGTTACACTCGGATTCGCTATAGGTCCTGGTGGTAGACCTTGTATTTGGTAGGTGTTATATGGTGAGTCAAATGCATAGTCCTTTTCAAACAAGCGATTTTTGTGCTTGCCCATCCCATACAAAACGGTTGGATCGGTTTGTAGAGGCATACCTTCGTCTAATCGATTATAGAATACACTTGCGACTTTTTTTCGACTTAATTCTTGCTTTGCTTCTTCCTCAATTAGAGAAGACATAGTGACTAAATCATGAACCGACATTTCTTGCTCTTCACGCAAATCACTAAAATCAGCTAATACTTCATCCGTTTTAGCGAGGATAGTATATATCATCTCTTCAATCGCTGGTTTTTCCTCATAAAAAGCATATGTCGCTGGATATAAGTAGCCTTCAAGTGGATAGCGAATGTTTTCCGCTTGGATATCTTCTGTTAAAAGTTCCGGAAAACGGGCCTTTGCTTTTTCGATAAACTTTTTGTCATTAATCTTGTCAAGAAACTCTTCTTTTGAATAAGGAGTTTTACTCTCAAAGTCTTTCGCAATTTCTTCAAGCGTAATCCCTTCTTTCACTGTCAATTTAAAAAGGGCTTCTTTATACACTTTCCCTGTCTTTAAGCTCGTAATAATTTCATCTAATGTCATGGATGGTGTTAGGTTATACGTCCCTGCTTGAAAATCAGCTTCATTATTTACTTTGACATAGTATTTAAATACCGTGGCATTATGAATGATGCCGTTTTCCTCTAAAATACCCCCGATCGTGGTAACACCCGAACCAATTGGTATTTCTACAGGTACTTCTTTTTCACTGTCAATTTCAACGGGTTGAAGGGCGGCTTTAATATAGATGTAGCCTCCAAGAATTGCTCCCGTTACAACAAAGAGAACGATTGCCAGCATTATCAAAACAATTTTCCGAATGAGCTTGGCGTCATTTTGTCTCTCTTTTAAGTTTTCCCACCATTGTTCTCTTCTTGATTTTTGTTCATCCATCTACTTTTATTCCCCCTTTTCGAGCTAAAGCGGGACAATCTCCCAAATTTCGTATTCACTATAATAGTATACAACATTTTCTAGAAAGAAAAATAGAAATAGTTAATTTTCCTTCCTAATGATTGTTTTAGTTTCAATAAGGAATGCATCAGGTATTTGTATCTAGACACCATACTATTTCTAAAATCATACATTCTTACATTTCACGCAAAAAAAAGAGGCGATAATCCGCCGCCTCTCTTCTTCTTTATTCTTCTTCTTCCTCTTCTTGGTCAAGGAATGTATTTAGCATTTCTTCGATCATATCCCACTCTTCGTCCGTTTCGATTGGTTTTAAATCGCCTTCTTCACCTTCAACATTTGGGTTAAAAGAAGAAGCATGAATTTCGATTTCTTCATTCTCATCCTCTTCTGCCCCTACCGGGTAGTAAAGAACATATGATTTTCCGAATTCTTCATTTTCAAAAGTAAAAAGAACCTCGCATAGCTGTTCGCTTCCTTGTTCATCAATAATTGTAATCTGCTTTTCACCGTGTTCCATTTTATTCACCTCATTATTTTATGCTATCTAAATAGCCTTGTAAAATCATCATGGCTGCTATTTTATCGATGACTTTTTTGCGTTTCTTCCGACTCACATCTGCTTCAAGTAATACTCTTTCAGCGGCCATTGTCGTTAAACGCTCGTCCCACAAAACGACAGAGATACCTAGCTTTTTTTCAAGATCGCGCCCATATTTTCGTGACGCCTCTCCTCGTGGACCGATAGTGTTATTCATATTTTTTGGCAAGCCAATAACAAGTTTTTCTACTTCATACTCTTTTACTAATTGTGCTACTCGGTCGTAGCCAAACTGCCCTTTTGTTTCATCGATTTTAATCGTTTCAATTCCTTGAGCAGTCCAGCCCAGCGCATCACTAATGGCGATGCCGACTGTTTTCGACCCAACATCGAGGCCCATAACTCTCATACTAATCCCTCTTATCCTTGCTTCAAATAGGATTTAACCAGTTCTTCAATAATTTCATCCCGTTCTAATCGTCGAATTGTATTCCGCGCATCTTTATGACGGGGAATATAGGCGGGATCTCCTGACAGAAGGTACCCAACAATTTGATTAATAGGGTTATAGCCTTTTTCTTGTAATGCTTCATGGACTCCAGTTAAAACCTCTTGTACATCTTTTTCAAAAGGTTCATCAGAAAAATCAAATCTCATTGTTTTATCAAAAGAGCTCATTACTTCGCACCTCACTTTAGGCTTGTTTACTGACTCCATAGCTACTATTTACATTGTACACCACTTTACCTGTTTGTTAAACGGATTTGATCCATTCTTCTACAAAAGAAAGTGCAGATTCTAATTGTTCTGGATGTTTACCACCTGCTTGAGCCATGTCAGGACGACCACCCCCGCCGCCTCCACAACGACTAGCCACTTCTTTTACTAGCTTGCCTGCATGGTACCCTTTACCGACAAGATCTTTTGAAACGGAAGCGACAATATTCACTTTTTCTCCATGAATTGAGCCGAGCACAATCACGCCAGTAGGTACTTTCTGCTTAAGTTCATCAACCATATTACGAAGCCCATTCATATCAGTCTCTTGAACTTTAGCTACTAATAAAGAAATACCTTCGACTTCTTTAATACTGTCCGTTAAGCTTCCTGCTTCAATATTGGAGAGCTTAGCTGCATATGATTCATTCTCACGTTGTAGTTCTTTCGTTTCAGCTAATACTGAATCCACTCGTGAGAGAAGATTTTCAGGTTTCGTTTTTAGTTTGTCAGCTACATGCGACATTAATACCACTTTCTCATTTAAATGTTGGTATGCAGCCTTTCCAGTCAACGCTTCAATTCTTCTTGTACCTGCACCGATTCCGCTTTCAGTCACAATCTTAAATAAACCAATAGAGGCGGTATTGTCTACGTGACACCCTCCACAAAGCTCTAAACTATAGTCTCCAACTGACACTACGCGAACTTCGGAGCCATATTTCTCACCAAATAGAGCCATTGCCCCCATCTTCTTCGCTTCGTCTAAAGATTTTACGGCAATCGAAACGTCCGTACTCTTCCAAATCTCTTCATTCACCATGTATTCAATTTTCTCCAATTCTTCAGCTGTTACACTACCAAAATGAGAAAAATCAAAACGTAGGCGATCTGATTGAACTAAGGAACCCGCTTGATTTACATGCTTTCCTAGTACATCCTTTAGTGCCCTGTGAAGCAAATGCGTAGCGGTGTGATTTTTAATTGTTCCTTGGCGTTCATCCTTTTTCACTGTCGCTTTCACTTGTTCGTTGACTTTAATCGTACCTGAAGTAATCTTTACTAAGTGAAGATTTTGTCCGTTTGGCGCTTTTTTTACATGCAGAACAGATGCTTTTCCATTTACACCCACGAGTGTACCGGTATCAGAAACTTGGCCACCACTTTCAGCGTAAAAAGGTGTTTCATTTAATATCAAATGCACTTCTTGACCTTCAACTGCTTCATCCACAAACGTATCATTTGATACAAGCTTCACGATGTTACTTTCTAGGTTCAGCGTGTCATATCCTACAAACTTACTCTCAGCTGTGATTTCACCTAGAACGCCCCCTTGCACTTGCATGGAGCCTACTTCTTGACGAGCAGAACGTGCTCGATTACGCTGTTGCTCCATTGCTTGCTCAAAACCTATATGGTCAACCTTCATACCTTCTTCTTCAGCATACTCTTCGGTTAATTCAACTGGAAAACCATACGTATCATAAAGTCGGAAAACATCTTGACCGGTTATTGTGTCCTGATCAGTTGATTTTGCTTTAGTGATTATTTCTGAAAGGATGGATAGCCCTTCATGTAATGTTTCATGAAAGCGTTCCTCTTCATTTTTGATTACTTTTTGAATAAAATCGATTTTATTTTTTACTTCTGGGTAGAAATCTACCATAATCTCAGCAACCACTGGAACCAATTCATACATAAAGGGACGGTGAATATCAATTTGTTTCGCAAAACGGACCGCTCTTCGAAGCAATCGTCTTAGAACATATCCACGTCCTTCATTAGAAGGCAAAGCTCCGTCTCCGATTGCGAATGAAACCGTTCGAGTATGATCTGCGATAACTTTAAATGCCATACTTGATGCACCTGTTGATGAGTAGGTGATTCCAGCTATTTTCCCAGTCGCTTCTATGATAGGCATAAAAAGATCTGTTTCAAAGTTAGTTGGGACTTCTTGAACAACACAAGTCATTCGTTCGAGGCCCATCCCAGTATCAATATTTTTCTTTGGAAGTGGAGAATACGTTCCATCAGAATTATGATTGAACTGTGAAAAAACCAAATTCCAAACTTCTAAGTATCGGTCATTTTCTCCTCCAGGGAACAATTCTGGATCGCTTTCATCTGCTCCGTAACTTGGTCCACGGTCGTAAAAGATCTCTGTATTCGGACCACTAGGACCCTCTCCGATATCCCAATAGTTTCCTTCTAACGGAATAATTTGCACTTCTGGTAATCCGATTTCATCGCGCCATATCCTCAGTGCTTCTTCATCTTCAGGATGAATGGTCACTGAGATCTTACTCGGATCAAACCCGATCCACTTTTCGCTGGTCAAAAACTCCCATGCCCAATGAATTGCTTCCTTTTTGAAATAATCTCCAATTGAAAAATTTCCGAGCATCTCAAAGAAGGTATGATGACGTGCCGTTTTTCCAACATTCTCAATATCATTTGTTCGAATTGATTTTTGCGCATTCGTTATTCGCGGGTTTTCCGGAATGACACGACCATCAAAATATTTTTTTAAAGTTGCTACGCCTGAGTTGATCCAAAGTAAAGATGGATCATCGTGTGGAACAAGTGAAGCACTCTGTTCAATTCCATGTCCTTTTTCTTGAAAAAAATCTAAATACATTTGACGTATTTGTGCACCTGTTAACTTTTTCATAACATGATCCTCCTTTTAGTGTTTACATAAGTCGAAGAAAACACAAAAAACCCTCATCCCCGTACAGGGACGAGAGCTTCCTCGCGGTACCACCCTGGTTACAGCCTCCAATTCTTCAGGCAACTGTCACTTTACACCTTAACGCGGCAAACGGCAGGTTTTGACTGCACTCTGGATGAGCGTTCTGTTATCCTTCATCTAGAATTTCTTTCAGCCTAGGAAATTCCTCTCTTGCGTGCATTGCACTCAGATGGTCTATAACATACTGAATCCTTCTTCGCTTCTTCATATGTATTGTATATGTCGAATTATAGAAATAACTGATCTATTTGTCAATGATGAACGGAGCACTAAGAGATAAAATGATTTTTACCGTATATAAGAGCCGTCTTGATCACCGCAAGAAAAGGAACTGCTACAATAAGCCCAAGCACCCCTCCTAGCTCACCTCCAACCACAAGTGCCCCCATAATAAACAATGGATGCATATGGAGACTCTTCCCTACAATGTATGGGGATAGAATGTTTCCTTCTAAAAATTGGAGTACCACAATAATAAGAACAACATAAACCATCATGTTAACGGACATTGTACTTGCAATAACCAACGCCGGTAACGCACCAACGATGGGTCCAAAATAAGGAATAATATTTGTAAACCCTACGAATAGCCCTAAAATGAGAGGATAGTTGATTCCAATTAGCCAAAAAGCCGCAAAGGACAGAGCTCCAATAATAAAACATATAAGCAATTGACCTCGAATATATCCCCCTAGTGACTCATCCAAATCATGTATAAAGAGAGAGGCTTTTTTTCGCCAATTAATAGGTGTTATTTTCGACGCAAACCGCTTTACTTTAATGATGTCTTTCAGTAAATAGAACGAGACAAATGGAATGATGATTATAAGAAAAGCCTTATTTAGCAGGGACAAGAGAAGACGGATCAATTTGTCAACGAGTGAATTTGCCCACTTTTCTAGTCCGTGAATCATTTCTTCTAACTGATCTTGCAAGCCATCTGGCCATGAAGCGGTTTCTTGCTGAATGATGGAGAGCCATCCCTTATATTCCTTGGCGTATGTTGGTGCCTGAAGCGATAATTGTCTTAATTGCTCCACCAAGTTTGGAAACCCTTTATATAGTCCATAGCCAATCCCCCCGAAAAAAAACACATAAATAATAATCAAGGCAGAAATGCGTGGTATACCTGCAGAATGAAGCTTTTCTACGACCGGATGGAGCAAGTAAGTAATAAATCCACCAATCAGAAAAGGAGAAAGTGCGATAATCAAAACTTTAAGAAAAGGATGCCATACAGGCGCCAACAGATAGAGGATATATATAAACAGTAATACCAGCAAACTGAGTGATAGTCGATATAACCAAGTAACATAATCCTTTCTTTCCATCACCACGCCTCCTTTTTATTAGTCTGCCTTTATTACTAGGGAAATTATGCAAACGAAATGCGCAAGGCGCCCACAACCGGCGACCAGCATAAGGCGAGCCCTGACCTGAGGCGCTCTTTGCCTCTTGACAGGGCTTGCCTTATGACCTCGAGACGGTGGCGCCTGAAACACCAAAACCATATAAAAAGAGGATGGCTTAAACACCATCCTCCCACTGCACTACTTTATCGCTTTTTTCACTCTTCTTTTGATTTGCTTCCACTGCTTTTGGTTACCGCCTAACGATGCCGCTAACCCTGCACCAAAACCCAATAAGGTAGATAGTTTTCGATTCATCTTAACACCTCTCAATTAACTTAGTCGGCGTTCCTCTTCATCAAATAAATCATCTAAAGAGCTTAGTGTTCCATCTTCTTCTACTTGGTGAGTATGAATCAAACCGTCTGTAATCGTTAATTCAATAAAACATACCCAACAATAATATTGATTGATCCCAATTTTCCCAATATTTTTACTGCAACAGTTCGGACACTTCATAATTTCGTACGCACCTCACGTATCGCCTAGTTTCTTTTTTGGAAAAGAAATCCATGCTATTTGCTATGAGTGTGCCCTTTTTCCCTTAATTTTATACTGTTACATTGGGCATCTATTGGGAAAATTACTGATTTCTTTCAATGGAACATCCTTAGTGTGCTTCCTTTACGCAAAATCATAAGGAGAAAGGTTTTCCATTCCTATCATCGGATCGACTTGATTAAAGTTTATTTCGGTTATGAATTCTACTTCGTTTTCTTCTGAATTCAGATTATCCTCTTGATACATCAATCGCTCATAAAGACTCGTTTGTCTCTGCGTATCTTCTTCACGATTAACGCCAATTTGCAGCGCTTCTTCTTCTCCACACAAGATGAGAAAGTTTTTGCTTCTGGTAATTGCTGTATAGATCAAGTTTCTCCGTAGCATGCGATAATAACTTTTTAAAACCGGGAGGATAACGATTGGAAATTCGCTTCCTTGAGATTTATGTATGGAGCAGCAATAGGCGAGTGTAATCTGAGTAAGATCCTGCTTGGTATAAGTTACTTCATTGCCTTCGAAAGAAACAACCACCATATCCTGCTTCTCTGTATTTTCTTTCGCATAGAAAATTGACACTACCTCGCCAATATCCCCATTAAATACTCCAGATTCTGGTTGATTCACGAGTTGAAGAACTTTGTCTCCTTTTCGATAGGAAACATCACCAAATTTTATTTCTTTTTTCTTTCCGTCCTCATTACTGTTAAAAATCTGTTGAAGCGTTTGATTTAGGACATCGATGCCCGCAGGACCTCTATACATTGGAGCAAGCACCTGAATTTCTTTTGCACTATAGCCTTTGGTTTTTGCGCTTAAGACTATTTTTTCGATTACGCCTTTCATTTGTCCCGGTTTACAGGCAATAAAAGAACGATCTTTTTGCTGTTTTCGAATATCCGCAGGAAGTCGACCTTTTTTCATTTCATGAGCCAGTTCAATAATCGATGACCCCTGCTCTTGCCGGTAGATATCCGTTAGTCTAACAGTTGGAATCACGTTCGATTTTAATAAATCTTTTAGAACTTGACCAGGACCCACTGATGGCAACTGATCCTCATCGCCAACAAAAATAATCTGAATATGATCTGGTACTGATTTAAGCAATTGATGAGCGAGCCAAGTATCGACCATCGACATTTCATCCACAATTAATAACTTTCCTTCGATTGGGGATTCTTCATCCGCCTCAAATTTCCCTTGACCATTCCAACCTAAAAGTCGATGAATAGTCCCAGCTGGTAAGCCAGTGGATTCAGACATTCGTTTTGCCGCTCTTCCCGTTGGAGCAGCTAGTAATATTGGGAAAGGCTCATTTTTATAGCTTTTCGGATCTAGTGAACATCCATGTAAGTCCGCATACAATTCAACGATCCCTTTTATTACGGTGGTTTTCCCTGTTCCTGGTCCACCAGTCAGTAATAACATCGGTGACATAAGCGCAGTCTGAATAGCTTCTCTTTGTGAAGAAGCATACTGAACATTTAATCGGTCTTCAAGAGCTCCTAAACTTAGTAAAAATTCTGATTCAGGAAATTGATTTTCGTATTCTGTTTGTGAAAGAATCCGTTTTAAATTTGTTCCAATCCCTTTTTCTGCGTAAAAAAGGGAAGGAAGAAAAATACGTTTTTTTTCATCTAGAATCAGCTTTCCTTCTTCACTCAAGTGGACGAGCTCTTGTGCAATTTTTTCGTACTCAATTCGTTCTTGTTGATTGTGTTGAAGTAATTTTCTTACTTCTGATAACAGACTTTCCCCATCAACATAAACATGTCCTTCACTTAGAGAGGCTTGTTCCAATGCAAATAAAATACCTGCTTTAATTCGGTCAGGATGATGACCAATAATTCCAAGCTTTGCCCCTAATTCATCTGCACGCCCAAAACCGATTCCTTCAATATCCGAAACCAGTTGATAGGGATTTTTTTGAAGAATATCAAGCGCTTGGTCTTTATAATGTTGATAAATTTTCATGGAGATTTGGGGACCAAATCCAAGTTCGTTAAGTTTAATCATAATTTGTTCTAAGCCTTGATGTTCCATTAGGGTTGCAAAAATTTCTTTTGCTTTTTCTTTCGGTAGTTTCGGAACGCTTTCCAATTCATTTGGTCCTTGCAATATTTTACTGATCGCGTTTTCGCCTAAATGTTCGACAATACGCTCCGCTGTTTTTTTTCCAATCCCTTTAAACAGGTCACTCGATAAATACCCAATCACACCTTGTTTGGATTGCGGAAGTTCTTTTTGAAATTTTTCGGCTTGAAACTGAGTACCAAATTTCGGGTGATCTTGAAATTTCCCGTAAAAAGTATACGTTTCTCCTTCATGCATTTGAGGGAAATGTCCCGTCACCACAGCTTCTTTGTCTTCATAAGATGCATTGGTTTCATCAACACGAATACGAATTACCGAATAAAGATTCTGATCATTGTGAAAGACGGTGACGAGATGCCTTCCTTTTACAAATGGATCTTGCTCTTGGAACAAATCCATCTTATCTTGTTCATTCATAAAAGGAATCTCCCTTCCTCTTTATTGTTCGCTTAAGATTTTTTCCATCATTTTCTGACCATACCCCGCAAGCATATGATCCTCTTGTACACTTAACGCCTGATTAAAATAGGTGAGTGCTTTATGAGCATCATCATAGTGAGCAGCATGCGCCACTCCTAAATTATAGAGAGCATCTGCGTGATGTGGGTCTTTTTTTATGACGAGTTGAAATTGCTCTACTGCTTCTTTCACCATCTCAAGTTGAGCAAGGCATAATCCATACTGGAATCTCGCTTCTGCATCCTCTTCATTTACTTCTACACTCCGTTGAAAATAAGGAAGTGCTAGCTTAGGCTGCTCTAGATTCATTAATGACAAGCCGAGCATAAAGAATACATCTCCACTATCTAATCCGATTGTAATGGCTTTTTCAAAATACGTTTTACTAAGATCAAATTGGTCCTTGTTAAAGAATAAATTCCCTAACCCGTAATAAGCTGTTGCTGCTGCTGTGTCTAGTTCAATCGCTTTTTCAAAAAAACGTTGCGCTCGCTCTTCCTCGCCTAATGAGGCGAGAACATTGCCGAAATTTATGTATGCAACAGCATCTTTTGGATTTTCTTCAATTTCAGCTGAAAATAGTTTGATCGCTTCTTCGTACTTTCCCACTTGTAATGCTTGAATTCCTTGTTGGTTTCGATTCATTTTTTCCACCTCGTTGTTTTTCTATTTGCAGTATAGCATATTGCCTTTCAAAGCTGCAGAGAATCGTGTATTCCTTCTGAGACTTCCTGATTCTATGAGATATCATCGTCTATCCATAGAGTACTTCTAATTTTTTTGTCGAGAAAAAAAGCATTGATTCGAACTTCCTCTTCTGCACCTATAAAAAGGCGGATTTTGAAGGAGTATATTCAAAATTTTAACCGATCATACAAGTCCTAACTTTTTTCATGTAATGTCTCAAAAAAAAATCCCAGCTCTATAAAAAGAGCTGAGAAAAGCACAAACTATCCAACATACGTTAGGAGTGTTTCATTCTTAAAAATCTTATTAATCGTTCCTCCACCTAGGCAAACATCACCTTGATAAAAGACGACCGCTTGTCCAGGGGTTACAGCACGTGAAGGTTCATCAAATACTACGATTGCTTCACCGTTTTCTTGCAACTGAACCCTCACCGCCACGTCATCTTGACGATAGCGGAATTTTGCCGTACAGCGAAATTCCGTTTGTGGCGATTCTTTAGAAGTAAAGCTAAGATCTGTAGCGGTAATGGACGTCGAGTAGAGGCTATCATGTCCGAACCCTTGCTCAACAAAAAGTACATTCCGTTTAAGATCTTTTCCTACTACAAACCACGGATCTCCTGCTCCACCAATTCCTAAACCGTGACGTTGACCAATCGTGTGGTACATTAAGCCATCGTGTTTGCCCTTGACTTCTCCAGCGAGAGTCTCCATCAACCCAGGTTGTGCTGGTAAGTATTGGCTTAAGAACTCCTTGAAGTTTCTCTCACCAATAAAACAAATACCGGTGCTATCTTTTTTCTCTGCCGTAGCAAGATTAGCTTCTTTTGCAATTTTACGAACATCTTTTTTTTCTAAATGACCAATAGGGAACATTACTTTTTCCAATTGAGCTTGGTTCAACTGATTTAAAAAATAAGTTTGGTCTTTATTATGATCGTGACCACGGAGCATTTTGACTTCTCCACCTTGATCTTGAACCTGCGCATAATGACCTGTTGCCAGATAATCTGCCCCTAGTTTAACAGCATGCTCTAAAAAAGCTTTAAACTTAATTTCTTTGTTGCACATCACATCTGGATTTGGTGTTCTTCCCGCTTTGTATTCATCTAGGAAATACGTAAACACTTTGTCCCAATACTGTTTTTCAAAATTAACTGCATAATAGGGAATGCCGATTTGATTTGCTACTCTAATCACGTCATCGTAATCCTCTGTCGCTGTACAAACACCGTTTTCATCGGTATCATCCCAGTTTTTCATAAATATCCCAATCACATCATAACCTTGCTCCTTTAATAAAAGAGCTGCAACAGAAGAATCCACTCCTCCTGACATTCCAACTACTACTCTTGTATCACTAGGCGCTTTTTTCATGATGTTCACCACACTTTCTGATTAAATTGAAGTCAGACGATGAATAATCTTTGCGGATTTACGGGCCGCAAACTCAACATCCTCTAATGTATTATTTAAGCCGAAGCTATAACGGATAGAATTTCGTACCCTATCAGATTTTTCCCCAAACATCGCTACAAGAACATGAGAAGGTTCAATTGAACCCGCTGTACAAGCCGATCCACTAGAAACCGCAATACCTTCCATGTCTAAATTAACGAGTAAAGATTCTACATCGGTTCCTGGAAAACTTAAGTTTAGCACATGGGGGAGAGATGTCTCAAGACAACCGTTTTGGAAAAACGTGACATCTTCTTCTGTGAGAATATTTTTGAGTGTGTCCTTCATTTCTTGGTAGGATTCCCTTTTCTCTTGACTTGCTTTCATTGAAAGGGTCGCAGCTTTTGCTAGTCCTACAATACCAGGAAGATTTTCCGTACCTGCTCTTCGTTTTCGTTCTTGCTCACCTCCAAATAATTGAGGAGATAGAGGTGTATCTTCTTTCACATATAAAAAGCCAATTCCTTTTGGTCCATTAATCTTATGACCCGAAACAGACATCAAATCCAGGTGAAGCTGGTTGACATCGATGTCAACGGTTCCGTAAGCTTGCACAGCATCAGTATGAAAATAGGCAGGGTGATGTTGAAGTAATTCACCTATTTCTTTAATCGGTTGAATGCTTCCAACTTCGTTATTGCCAAACATCACACTAACTAAGACGGTATCCTCACGGAGCGCTTGTTTTACTTGTTGTAAAGACAGAACTCCGTCTTCATTTACAGGAAGATAGGTTACGTCAAACCCTTGCTTCTCTAACTGTTGACAGGTGTGCAAGATTGCGTGATGTTCAACAGATGTTGTGATAATATGGTTGCCTATTTGTTTCAAGGCTGTCGATACTCCTACTAGCGCCAAATTATCTGCCTCGGTTCCCCCGCTTGTGAAAATGATTTCATTGTGAGAAGCTCCAATGCTTTTTGCAAGGGTCGTTCTTGCTTTATCCACTAAATACCTAGCCTCACGACCAAATCCATGAATACTCGAAGGATTTCCATACACATTCGTGTAAGTCGAGAGCATTTGTTTCACTACTTCCGGGTGAGTTGGTGATGTTGCTGCATGATCAAGATAGATCGCATTCATTCTTGTTCACTCCTGTATTAAATATAGCCTCTTTTCGTATACTTTTTTGCTTATTAACTCAATAATCAATGGAATCTTCCATCTTTCCAGTGATTTAGTTCAAAAGCACGAAATGATGCCCCGAAATCGATAATTTTCAGGTTTATATACTACTACGAATATATCCTAAATATAAAACATATAGGCGTCTGACTCGCCTTCTTCTGTATAACTAGCTAGATCTTCAATTGTCGTATTGTCTAAGACATCTTTAACCGCATCACGAATTCTCATCCATAATTCTCGTTTGGCTGGCTCTTCTTCTTCAATTCCTTCAACCGGACTAATCGGTCCTTCTAGAACACGAATAATATCACCCGAAGTAATTTCAGCTGGCTCTTTCGCTAAAACATAGCCCCCATAGGCTCCACGTATACTTTTTACAAGTCCCGCATTCCGTAACGGTGCGATAAGTTGTTCTAAATAATGCTCCGATAATTCATGTGTTTGAGCAATGGTCTTCAGTGAGGTTGGTCCCTCTCCGTGGCGCTTTGCCAGTTCAATCATGATGGTTAAGCCGTAGCGGCCTTTGGTAGAAATTTTCACTGGGGTCCCCCCTACTTCATTCTATTAGTTGTCCATTTTTGTTTTTTTATATTTTTATGTTCTACTTGGCAAGATTCTCATTCGTAGGACTCTATATTACTGGGTCTTATCCTATGCATTGTTGCTACTTAATTTGAAGATTATGGAATTCACCGTATTTGTATTGATTTCATTCAGAAAGAGACAAAAAGTTGCCCCGAGTCCTGTCATTTTTATGAAATATACACTGTTGAACAAAGCAAAATTCTTTGCATATACAGCTTAATCAATATAGCATTATAGCATACAATAAGGCATAAATGCATTTTTAGTGAAGGTATGATACATTTAAAACACCATTTTAGAACGTTAGTTTGGAGTGATTTTCTTGAGTATTAAACCATTGGCGTTTCGCTTAAGACCGAAAACCATTGACGAGATCATCGGACAAACCCACCTTGTTGGGGAGGGGAAAATTATTAAAAGAATGGTGGAGGCAAAGCAGCTTTCATCTATGATTTTATATGGTCCGCCAGGGATTGGCAAAACATCGATTGCTAATGCGATTGCTGGAAGTACCAGATACGCTTTCCGAATCTTAAATGCAGTGACCAATAATAAAAAAGACTTGGAAATCGTTGCAGCAGAAGCCAAAATGTCAGGAAAAGTCATTTTACTACTTGATGAAGTCCACCGTCTCGATAAGGCCAAGCAAGATTTCCTGCTACCTTATTTAGAAAATGGAATGATTACATTAATAGGGGCAACGACCAGTAACCCCTATCATGCTATCAATCCCGCAATCCGAAGTCGATGCCAAATATTTGAGCTTCATATTCTTTCCACTTTGGAAATCATGCTCGCTTTGCAAAGGGCTCTTGAGGATTCAGAAAATGGCTTAGGGAAATATGATGTGAATATAACGGAGGAGGCCTTACGTCACTTTGCACAAGCCAGTAACGGCGACGTTCGCAGTTCGTTAAACGCGCTTGAACTTGCAGTCATGTCGACAAAACCTGCCCCTGAAGGATATATCCATATCACGTTAGCCATTGCAGAAGAATGTTTACAAAAAAAAAGCTTCTCCCATGATAAAGACGGGGATGCTCATTATGATGTACTAAGTGGTTTCCAGAAATCTATTCGTGGGAGTGACACTAATGCAGCCCTTCACTACTTGGGTCGACTGATTGAAGCTGGAGATCTTGTCAGTATCGCGAGAAGAATTCTAGTGATTGCTTATGAGGATATCGGGCTTGCCAATCCACAAGCCGGCCCAAGAACACTTGCAGCCATTGAATCTGCTGAGCGACTAGGTTTTCCAGAAGCACGAATCCCACTTGCATCCGCCGTTATTGAACTTTGTTTATCACCCAAATCCAATTCTGCGATTATGGCGATTGATAATGCCCTTCAAGATATCCGTAGTGGAAAAAGCGGGGATGTTCCGTCTCATCTAAAAGACAGTCATTATCAAGGCGCAAAAGAACTGGGTAGAGGACTAGAATATAAATATCCCCATGATTATGAAAACGGATGGGTTAAGCAACAATACCTTCCTGCCACCATTCGCAACGCTAAATATTATGAACCCAAAGAAACCGGGAAGTTTGAAAAAGCACTCTCGATGATTTATCAAAAACTTCAGTCCTAACAGAAGGCTGCGTTCGTAAAGATTGTTGCTTTTAACATTAGTCCTTATTTCGTGATGAAGAAAAACTGTGGGGATCTTTTCACATCATTTTCAACACGAAATTAGAAAAAAATGTGTGTTTCCATCCATTTTTATATACTAGAGCAACAATGTATGCGAAAAGAACCTTTGGTAAACAATATCGGTTCTTCTACAACCAATAGAGGACCTTTCTTGCACTTCCGTAAAAAACAAGGGTAAAATAGCTAAAAACCGCCATTCACAAAGAACGGCGGTTTTTCTATAAGGCTATTTTCGCAAAGTTTGTTGCTTTTCGCACCAGTCTATAAACGGTGATATAGTTTTGTTTCGGGCATCATTTACGAAAAGCGGAAGTGGCTCGCCCAGGGACGACTGGCATCTGCCAGTACACGCAGTGAATCCTGCTTCACGTAGTGGGCTGACATAGGCCCGAGTCCCTTGCCACTGCAGCTGGATCCATCTATTTTTAATGGAAATCAACAGTGAAATGGGCAATTTAAGCAAAAATCAGATAAAAAAGCCACACAGTCTACGAAAAGAGCCTTCTATAACTTACGCCCCTACATCTCGTTTCACAAATGGAATGAAAGCGAGAAGCATAAAAATAACGTAATAGACAGCCAAAACGGCTAATGAAAACCCTAGTGTCATGCCCTCAACAAGGGGAGTTCCTTCTGCATACATCGTAAGATCTGTATTGGCGAAAATAATGTATTTTGTCCAATCAAACCAAAAAGATAAGATACCGGTTACCACACCACCCGATAATAAAGCAAAGATCGAAATTCCAATGGAGATCGAGCTATTTCTGAATAAGGTTGAAATCATAAAGGCCATAGTCGTGATTAAGAAGACTCCGATTGAACCTAATAAGTATGATTTTGCTAAATACCAGATCATTGATTCTTCAATTACTTCTCCACCCGAGTAGGTTAAATGAACACTATTTCCTCCGCCAAATAAAACTAAGCCGACAACAGAAGAGAGCACAAATAGCGATACTAACAGCATCAGACCAAATAAAATGACGGTAATGTATTTTGATAGCAATATTTTCAGTCGAGAGATTGGTCGAATCAATAATAATTTGATCGTACCCCAAGAAAATTCACTCGCTACAATTCCTGCTGCGACGATAATCGCAAACAATCCAACCAGTTCAATTCCACCAGAAGCATTGTCAACAAACGTCCATACACTTGAACCTTGTTCTGGCGGAATATTATTTTCAAGTCGGTACGTATTGATTGCTAAGTTTTTTTTGTTTTGTGAGGTGACCATGTTTTCATTTTCATCATTGGCAATAACTTCTTGAAGATATTGATTTTCTTCTGTCAGTCGTTGCTCCCAATTAGAATCTTCTGCTGTATCTACCTCTGTATACTTTAATACAGCACCCATAATCCCAACTAACAACACCAGAAGACCAAGCATGACATACGTACCAGGTTTTTTAAAAATCTTCATAAACTCATTGCGGAGTAAATTAAGCATGTGCCTTCGCTCCTTTCTCATCCGTGATCTCAAGGAAACGATCCTCTAATGTTTTAGCAGCTCTTGTCACGGAGAAAAGAGCAATTTCATTATCCACTAACGTTTTCACCAAAGCAGGAATTTCCTCTTTTTCTAATTGAACATGAAGAAGATCATTAAGCTGAGTGTAGGTTAAATGCGAAAGCTTTTCCTTCATGACTATTTCAGCTGCAGCTAAAGGTGAAACTTCAAGCTGATAAACCTGCTCACTTCCATCCACAAAATCAGATACCATTTGAACATCTACCAGTTTTCCGTTTTGTATGATTCCGATTCGATCACACATCATTTCCATTTCAGATAAAAGATGACTAGAAACGATCACTGCTATGTTTCGCTCCTTCGCCAATTGACGAACATAATCCCGAATTTCACGAATTCCGGCAGGGTCAAGCCCATTGGTCGGTTCATCTAAAATGAGAATCTTTGGATCATGCAATAGAGCTTGTGCTAATCCTAATCGTTGTCTCATTCCAAGTGAATACGTTTTAACCTTGTCGTGAATTCGATCAGTAAGCCCAACAAGCTCTACCATTTCATCGATTTTTTCCTTTGAGACATTTCCGTGCATTCGTGCAAAGTGAAGTAGGTTTTTATACCCTGTTAAAAATTTATAAAGTTCTGGATTTTCTACAATAGCCCCTACATTCGCGATTGCTTTTTCATAATCCGTTTTGATACTCTTTCCGGCGATTTGAATGTCCCCGCTAGTCATACTAATTAACCCAACCATCATTCGAATTGTGGTCGTCTTCCCTGCACCATTGGGGCCTAAAAAACCAAAAACTTCTCCTGGCACTACATCAAAGCTCAAGGAATCAATGATCGTTTTCTTGCCAATTTTCTTTGTAACGTTTTGAATACTTACAATACTTTCCATACGAAACCTCCTAAATAGTTGACACTACCACCTACTACCTATTCTCCACCTCTCGATACAAACCTTCTTTTTGCTACGAAGTTCTTCAGTCTTTTATCGATTCTATTGTTTATACGGACTACACAAGCTAAGGTTTCAAAAATAAAGCTGTTTTTCAAAGAATTATCTATTTTCTAGATAAGGTCGGTTCTCTTCACATGTAAGCTTTCTTACTCTATTCTATGTAAATAGCCTTAGTATATCTTGATTCAAGATACACTTTAAAAGTAAAAAACCACTGAGAGACCAGTGGTTTAATCGTTGACTCTTGTCATTTTGATTTCTTTTAACATTGTATTAATGACATGGCTTGCAGCAATAAGTCCAGCAACAGAAGGAACAAAGGCATTCGAGGAAGGGGGCATTTTTGCTTTACGAATTTCTGCCTGGTCATTTCCGACTTCTTGACGAATATCCTCGCGAATCACAATCGGACTTTCATCCGAGAATACAACTGGAATACCTTTAGTAATACCATCTTTTCGCAAGCGAGTCCGAATAACTTTTGCGATTGGGTCTGTATGTGTTTCAGAAATATCGGCAATCTTAAAACGGGTCGGATCATTTTTATTCGCTGCTCCCATGCTCGCAATAATGGGGATGTCTCTCTTTAGACATTCTTTCATTAAATGGAGCTTATAAGAAATGGTGTCAGAAGCATCGACAACAAAATCAATTCCTTGACTAAAAAATTGTTCGTACGTTTCTTCTGTATAAAACATCTTAAGTGCTATCACTTCGCACTCTGGATTAATATCAAGAACACGATCCTTCATTAATTCTACTTTTTGTTGACCGACTGTGGACATTAATGCGTGAATTTGCCTGTTCACATTCGTAATATCAACGTCATCTTTGTCAACAAGAACTAATCGACCGACACCCGAACGAGCAAGAGCTTCGGCAGCGAAAGAACCTACGCCACCAATGCCTAATACGGCAACGGTACTATTTTTTAATGTTTGTATACCTTCTTTTCCAATTGCTAATTCATTTCGTGAAAATTGATGTAACAAAAAAACCAACTCCAAGCTTATAGTTTCATTTAATTAGAATAGCTTAATTTTGGGTCAAAAGCAATATAACCCGATCGGTTTTCTATGAGATAATACAACTATGAGACAGAGAACCATCGCAATCTGAAGAGCCAGCTAAATTGCAGAATTCACAGGAATCTCAAGTTCCTGTTGCGGATTGACATTTGAAAAATGCTCTTTTCGTAAGGCTGTTTTCTCGAAGATTATTCAGTTTAAAACTGTTAGATAGCTTTGCTTCGGGGTCCTTTTCGTCTATTTTCGATGAATATAAACAACAAAATAATCGATGGAATCTACAATTAGGTGAAATACTCCATTCTACTAGAGTTTTCATCTAAAACAGAGAAAATAAGCACCAAAACCTCACCTATTAACGGAATGTATGTAGCGTGGAAAACAGTCTTTCCTAGCGAAAATTTTTGATTTCTAAATAAATAGTACGAAATACATCGAAAAAATCTTTCTGCCTGTTTATTCTTTGTGCTAGTGGCAACAAAATTTACGAAAAGAGCCAAATAAAAAAAAGCTCCTTGAAATTCAAGAAGCTGAATACTCATATAAGGTATAGAAGTCCCAATCGTGCCGTCGCTGAGATACTAACGTTTTGAACCCGCTCTCGGCAGGTGGGTGTCTTGTTCTAAACGTTGTACGTCCTCCCGCAGGAGGCATGTACGCTATTTAAAAACGGAGACTCCCAAAGTTAGAAATGTTCGGTCAAAACTTATAGATAATACAACGAACACATCAGGACTTCTACTTGTAATTGTATCTTATCATATTTTACATTTGGATTCAACGAAGGAGATACTGGAAATAGTTCTCTATTTTTCTACATTTAATGACAAATGTAAATCTTGCAGTTGACTCTCGCTTACTTCACTTGGTGCATTCGTTAGCTGACAGCTTGCGCTTGCGGTTTTTGGAAAAGCTATCGTATCACGTAAATTGGTGCGACCAGCTAGTAGCATAACTAAACGATCAAGTCCTAAAGCAATTCCACCATGTGGAGGCGTTCCGTATTCAAACGCTTCTAATAGGAAACCAAACTGTGCTTTTGCTTCTTCTTTCGAAAATCCTAGTACCTCAAACATTTTTTCTTGAATGTCTCTTTCATATATACGAAGACTTCCTCCACCTAGTTCATACCCGTTCAGAACTAGATCATAAGCCTCTGCTTTGACTTGCTCAGGAGAGGTTTCTAATAAAGGTAGATCTTCGCGAACCGGCATAGTAAACGGATGGTGAGCCGCATAATAACGGCCATCTTCTTCGTCGTACTCTAAGAGTGGCCAATCAGTCACCCATAAGAAGTTAAACTTACTATAATCAATTAGTTTAAGATCCTTTGCTAGTTTACTACGAAGTGCACCAAGTGCATCTGCCACCACCGACTTTTTATCTGCAACAAATAATAGTAGATCACCCGCCTCACACGAAGCAATGTTTAGCAGACCCTTTTGCTCTTCCTCTGTAAAAAACTTCGTAATTGGTCCTTTTAAGCCTTCTTCTTCTACTTTTAACCAAGCAAGTCCTTTTGCCCCGTAGCGAGAAACAAATTCCGTTAATGCATCGATGTCTTTACGTGAATATTTCGCTGCCGCTCCTTTTACATTGAGAAGTTTGACTTGGCCGCCGTTTTCAATCGTGCTCGTGAACACCTTGAAGCCTGAATCTTTTACAACTTCAGCCACATCGATTAATTCCATTTCAAAGCGTGTGTCTGGTTTATCCGATCCGTAACGATTCATCGCTTCATCATAGGTCATTCTAGGGAATGGAAAACGAACATCGATACCTTTGACTTCCTTCATCAATTTATGCATCATGCTTTCCATCAGTGTGATGATTTCTTCTTGCTCTAAGAAACTCATTTCGATATCAATTTGCGTAAATTCTGGTTGACGATCTGCACGTAAATCTTCATCCCTGAAACATCTGGCAATTTGATAATAGCGTTCAAATCCGGACACCATCAGCAATTGTTTAAAGATTTGCGGACTCTGAGGAAGGGCATAAAACTCACCTTCGTGAACTCGACTTGGAACTAAATAATCTCTTGCTCCCTCTGGTGTACTTTTCGTTAGCATCGGAGTTTCCACATCCATAAACCCTTGATCATCTAGGAAGTGACGAATGGATTTCGTCACTTGATGACGCATTTTAAAGGTTTCAAACATAACGGGACGTCGGAGATCTAAGTAACGATATTTCAAACGAAGGTCTTCAGATACTTCGGTAGCATCTTCAATCATAAATGGAGGTGTTTTAGACTCATTGATTATTTGGATTTTCTCCACCTGGATTTCAATTGCCCCCGTTTTTAAAGCTGGGTTAATTGCCCCATCTGAACGTTTGACTACCGTGCCTTCAATGTGAACCACATACTCATTTCTCACTTTTTCTGCCGTTTCAAGAGCCGCTTGTGAAACTTTAGGGTTAAAGACAGCTTGGACAATCCCAGTCCGGTCACGGAGGTCAACAAATATTAACCCTCCAAGATCACGACGCTTTTGAACCCATCCTTTAAGCAAAAGTTTTTCCCCTATATGTTGTTCCGAAATGACTCCGCAATTTGTACGCTCGCTCATATTTTTCTCCTCCTTTAGTTGTGTAGCTGTGAAAACTGGTGGACAAATGCTTCTAGGTCAAGTTGAATTTGCTCGCCGCTTTCCATATCTTTCACTTTCACTTTCTTCTCCGCAAGTTCTTCTTCCCCTAGGATAGCCACATATTCTGCATTGACTCGATCCGCTGCTTTAAACTGTGCTTTTGTTTTCCGGTCTAAATAATCTTTATCAGCTGAAAAACCCGCTTGACGGAGTTGGTGCAGTAGCTTGACACTATAGTCCTTTGCATCCTCACCTAATGAAACAAAATAGCAGTCTACTTTCTGTTCAATAGGTAGATCTATATTTTCAGCTTCAAGTGCGGCTAATAACCGTTCGATACTTAAGGCAAATCCAATTCCAGCTGTATTTGGCCCCCCAATCATCTCGACCAACCCATTGTATCGACCACCACCGCATAAGGTCGTAATCGCACCAAATCCTTCTGCATCGCTCATGATTTCAAAAGCCGTGTGATTATAGTAATCTAAGCCACGAACCAATGTTGGATCGATTGTAAACGCCACATCCATACTCTTTAAGTAGCTTTGGACTTTCTCAAAATAAGCATGAGACTCCTCATTTAAGAAATTCAAAATCGATGGAGCGGAACACATGAGTTCATGATCCCGATCTTTTTTACAGTC
This sequence comes from Bacillus sp. 2205SS5-2, assembly GCF_037024155.1. Lineage (NCBI taxonomy): Bacteria > Bacillati > Bacillota > Bacilli > Caryophanales > Bacillaceae > Bacillus > Bacillus spongicola. The sequence continues at coordinate 123,865 of NZ_JAYKTS010000002.1, read as the reverse complement.
TAGAATCCGTAATGGATTTTTATCTAATCGATTTTGGCAATCCGTACAAAACTCTCCTATTCGTGGTTGAAAGTGTGCCACAAGTGCATCACGATGAGCCGTACGGCTTTCCGTATCGCCTAATGAATTAATCACAAGCTTTAACTGTTTCAATCCAAGTGTTTGATAGAGACTCATTGCTAGTGCAATAACTTCTGCATCAATTGCTGGATCCTCACTTCCTAACGCTTCAACACCAAATTGAACAAATTGGCGGTAACGTCCTGCTTGAGGACGCTCGTAGCGAAACATAGGACCTGTATAAAACAATTTGACGGGCTGGTTAGCATCGCCAAACATCTTATTTTCAACGAAGGACCGGACAACTGATGCTGTCCCTTCAGGGCGTAAAGCAAGATCTCGGTTTCCTCGGTCTTTGAATACGTACATTTCTTTTTGGACGATATCAGTTGTATCGCCAACTCCTCTTAAAAACAATTCAGCATGCTCAAAAACCGGTGTGCGAATTTCCTGGTATTGGTATAATCTACACAGTTCTTTCGCCGTACTCTCTATGTATTGCCACTTTTCAACTGTACCAGGCAAAATATCTTGAGTACCTCTTGGAATTTTCACCATAATCGATTTCCTCCTAACATAAAATAACCAAATAAAAAAAACTCCCGTCTCCCTTGTATGAAACAAGGGACGAGAGTTTTTTACCCGCGGTGCCACCCTAATTGAAGCAGAATGCTTCCTCTTAAACAGTTAACGCCTGCAACGTTCTTTCCTAATAAACTCAATCGTTGTTTCAGAAAGAAACCTAAGAAGTGTTCATTCACTAAGGCATCATGTAGAAATGTTTTCAGCCAAGCCATTTCCTCTCTTTTCATGTGCTTCTAAGCTACTGTGCTCCGTCATTGGTTTTAATGTCATTTTGTTTCTATAATCATACGAAGGTGGACTTTCATTGTCAAGTTTAATTTATGAAAAGCGGAAGTGGCTGCACAGGGACGGCAGGCATCTGGCAGAACACGTAGTGAATCCCGATTCACGTAGTGGGCTGACAAATGCCCGAGTCCCTAGCCACTGCAGCTGGATCACGAAAAGCGGAAGTGGCTCACCCTCCGGCGTCAGGCAAATGAAAAACTCGGAGGTGATGCCTGCTTCGTTATGATATTCGAACTAATCATAGCCAATAGAAATAATCCAATTCAGTATTAATTTCTATCTCAACAAAGTATAAGAATAGAGAATGTTTATTCTACCCTCGTTCCAACTTCTTTTTTAATGCTCTTACTTCCCTTAGCGATAATCCAAATTCTGATGCAAGTTCTACTGATGTCGCTGCACTTTCTTTTGCTAAAAAATGGTGGAAGTCAACGCCAAATACTTGGCCACTACCAGCCTGATTGATTGTTTGCTTATCACTTGATCTCATATTTTCACCCTTTCACTTCTCTTACTCTTATCCTCTCCAATCACTCCTGTTTTCTTTCATATTAAACAGAAAAAGGATTTTTCCTATATCTATCGAAATTATTATGGTAGAATCCCTATCATAACGGTAGGCATTATGAACTATTACATATACAATAGAGTAGGAAATTAGGAGGTGCTAAGAATGAAAAACAAAAGTTTACTCGTCATCTGTCTCTTCGTTTTATTTGGGAGCTTATTGCCCACTCCTACATACGGAGCAGACTCTGTCACCGTGAACACGGAAAATTTAAATGTTCGAAGTGGTCCAGGATTAACGTATAAGGTAATTGGAACGGTGAGAAAAGGACAATCCTATGGGGTCTTAAATCAGAAAGATGATTGGACTCAAATTGAAGTTTCTCGAGGCAAAAAAGGCTGGGTGGCAAGCTGGCTCGTCTCAATTACAAAAAAAATAGAAACGTCTCCCGCTTTATTTGGCTACATAAAAGAAAATGGTCTACGAATCCGCTCTGGAGCAGGAACCAATTTTAGCATAATCGGATCCCTCTATAAAGGTGATAAGGTCGAAATTATTAAAGAAGAAGGATCCTGGCTACATATTGTTTTTAAAAATGAAAAAGGCTGGGTTCATAGAGATTACGTTAATCGCCAAACGCAGTCGGAAGCACCTCCAGTTCACACGAATAAGATCAATCAAAAAGCCATCATTACGGTCGACAGGTTGAACGTTCGTAATGAACCAAGCTTGAGAGGAAGTATTCTCGGAACAGTTCAAAAAGGGAATACAGTTTATGTCTTGAGAGGTCAGAAAGATTGGGTGGAAATTCAGTACGGAACTAGTACTGCATGGGTGTCTTCCTCTTTTATTCAATATGTAAAAAAAGAGACAGCCCCTCCTCCTCAAGAACCGACAACGAACGCACTATATGGAACAGTGACCGTGAATAAATTAAATGTCCGGAATCAAGGATCTTTGAACGGACAGATCATCCGAAGCGTCTCAAATGGCGAAAAATATAAAATATTAGACGAGCAAAGTAATTGGGCAAAAATCCAGTTATCTGAGAAGGAATCCGGTTGGGTAGCGGGATGGTACTTACAAAAATCTTACTCAAACGAGAAACCTTCATCACCAGCAGACAGACCTAGTACATCGAAAGGCAACGTTCAAATTATTTATAACGGGACAAATATTCGTGCAGGAGCATCTGTGAACAAACCCGTCATTAAGAGAGTTTTTGCTGGCGAGGAATTCCCCATTCTTCAAAAGGAGGGCGATTGGTTCAAAATTTCTTTAGCAGATGGAAAGATTGGCTACGTAGCCGGCTGGGTCGTAACAACAAAAACGGCTTCAGAGAAACCAGATCCTACTCCTCCCCCTGCTTCTCCCAATGAAAATTCACTGAGCGGGAAAACCATTTTACTTGACCCAGGTCATGGCGGCATTGATAGTGGAACGATTGGGGCGAGGGGGACCTTAGAAAAGCTGATTACCTTAAAAACGGCTGAATCTTTATACAGTAAATTAAAACGAGCAGGAGCGAAAGTAGTATTAACAAGAAAAAACGATAGTTATGTATCTCTACGGACACGCGTTAGTCTCTCTCACTATTACGCAGCCGATGCATTCTTATCTCTCCACTTCGATAGTATCCATGATCCTTCTGTCACAGGTCATACGGCCTATTATTATCATGGCTATCAAAAAGACCTTGCAACCTCCATCAGTTCAAAATTATCAAAAGCGATTGCCTCAAAAAACCGAGGAGTTAGACAAGGAAATTATCATGTGATTCGTGAAAACAAACGTCCCGCTGTCCTACTTGAACTCGGTTTCTTAAGCAATATTAACGAAGAACTAACAGTGAATTCTAAGCAATTCACTGAGATGTCCACAACTGGTGTATATAACGGTCTTGTTCACAACTTTCAATGAGGATGTTTTCACAAGAAACATTGCTTTTGCTGCAAGATAAATTGTTAACAAGGTCGATTGCGAGGCAACATATTGTCTTTTTTTGAACATAATTCCTCCTTACACTTAGGATTGCATTGGATCGTAATTTAAATAGCAACAATGTATATACAAAAAAAACTTACAAAAAAGGATCGCTTTTTAGGAAAGCGATCCTTTTTTAATTTCTTAGCTTTCAAGTATCAAGGTAACGGGCCCATCATTCACCAGTGAAACGTCCATCATTTTGCCAAATATTCCAGTCTCAACCTTAAATCCAGCCGCTCTTAATGCCTCATTAAATTGTAAGTAACGCTCTTCGGCAAAGTCCGGTTTGGCTGCTTTCATAAAATTGGGTCTGCGCCCTTTACTACAATCACCATATAATGTGAATTGTGAAACAGAAAGAATTTCTCCTCCAACATCAAGCAAGGATTCGTTCATTTTTCCGTCTTCATCTTCAAATATCCGTAAATGAGTGATTTTATTGGCTAGATAGTTAACATCTTCTATCCTATCTTCATGCGTGACCCCCACTAATAAGACCAGCCCGCTTTGAATTTGACCCGTGACTTCCCCATTGACTTTCACATTTGCTTCTTTACTTCTTTGTAACACCACTCTCAATTGGAAAACTCCTTACGTCATAATCCTTCTTACTGCATAGATATCTGAAATTTGCTTGATTCGATCCACTACTCGTTGCAAATGATTCACATTCCGAATAGACATCGAAATCCCGATCGTGGCCATTTTGTTTCGATCTGATTTTCCACTGACAGCTGTAATGGTTGTTTTTGATTCATTAACCGCTTGTAGAACTTCATTCAACAGACCGCTGCGGTCATATCCAGTAATTTCAATATCGACATTGTATTCTTTTCTTTGCGTGGCATCGCTTTCCCACTCGACGGGAATCAACCGGTTCTCCCCATCATCTGTTGTGATATTAGGACAGTCTCCACGATGAACAGACACACCTCGACCTTTTGTAATAAAACCAACAATTTCATCTCCAGGAACAGGGTTACAGCAACGGGATAGACGAATCAACAGATTATCAATCCCTTTTACTTGTACCCCTGTTTCTCCACGCTTACGCGGAGGTTGTCCTTTTAATTCCTTCACTTCTACAATCGCTTCTTCTTGGTTTCGTTGTTTTCGAAGTTTCTCGGTTAATCGGTTGGCGATTTGAGCAGCGGTAATGCCGTTATAGCCAACAGCGGCATACATATCTTCTTCATTAGAAAAGTTGAATTTTTCAGCAACACGTTTAATGTTCTCGTTCGTTAACACTTGTTTCACTTCAAAGTCGAGCGCACGAATTTCTTTTTCGACAAGCTCTTTGCCCTTTTCCATGTTCTCGTCTTTTCGCTGCTTTTTAAAGAACTGTTTAATTTTATTTTTTGCCTGAGACGTTTGGGCAAGCTTTAACCAGTCTTGACTTGGGCCATAGGAATGTTTAGATGTTAGAATTTCAATGATATCGCCTGTTTTAAGTTTATAATCCAAGGTCACCATCTTACCGTTCACTTTTGCCCCAATCGTTTTATTTCCGATTTCGGAATGAATCCGATACGAAAAATCAATCGGAACCGAACCTGATGGCAACTCAAGGACATCTCCCTTTGGTGTGAAAACAAACACCATGTCAGAGAAGAGGTCAATTTTGAGGGATTCCATAAATTCTTCAGCATTAGCTGATTCATTTTGGAATTCTAAAATTTCTCTAAACCAGGACAGCTTCTTATCGATTGGCACCTTTTCGTCGTTATTGATTCCTTCTTTGTATGCCCAATGAGCCGCAACTCCGTATTCGGCAATTTGATGCATTTCCGTCGTTCGAATTTGAACTTCGAGAGGATCCCCTTTAGGACCAATTACTGTCGTGTGCAATGACTGATACATATTAGGTTTAGGCATCGCAATATAATCCTTAAACCGTCCTGGCATTGGCTTCCAGCATGTATGGATAATTCCCAAAACAGCGTAGCAATCTTTTATGCTATCGACAATGATTCGAACCGCTAGCAGATCATAGATTTCATTAAATTGTTTGTTTTGTAATGCCATTTTTCGATAAATACTATAAATATGTTTTGGTCGCCCTGACATTTCAGCTTCAATCGAAACTTCTTTCATCGAATCTCGGACTTCATTTAACACTTCGTCTAAATACTGTTCGCGTTCAGCCCGCTTTCGTTTCATCAAGTTAACTATGCGGTAATATTGTTGCGGATTTAAATAGCGTAAGGCTGTATCTTCCAATTCCCACTTAATCTTGGAGATACCAAGTCGATGGGCTAATGGAGCAAAAATCTCTAACGTTTCATTGGCAATTCTTCGCTGTTTTTCCACAGGAAGATGCTTTAATGTTCTCATATTGTGGAGCCGGTCTGCTAACTTAATTAAAATCACACGCAAATCTTGTGCCATAGCGACAAACATTTTTCGATGATTTTCCGCTTGCTGCTCTTCATGTGATTTATATTTGATTTTTCCGAGTTTTGTAACACCATCAACAAGCATGGCAACTTCTTCGTTGAATATATCTTTTATTTCAATAAAGGTAATCGGAGTATCTTCAACGACATCATGAAGAAAACCGGCTGCAACGGTTGCAGGGTCCATTTCAAGATCAGCTAAAATACCAGCTACCTGTATCGGATGAATGAAATAAGGCTCACCCGACTTACGATATTGTTCTTTATGAGCATTGTGAGCAAACTCACATGCTTTTTGAACTAAAGCTACATCTTCATCTCTTAAATATTGTTTTGTACGATCAATCACTTGTTCGGCGGTTAGGACCTGGTCTTTCGCCATAGATTTACTCACCTTTATCTTATATTTATATTATTAATTGTTACTATTATCGAAAAAAAAAGCGAATATGTAAAGGGAAAGAGAAGAATTCCCTCGAACAATCACAAATATTGTCGTGGTTACATTCTTTTATTCCTAATGATAACACTTTAGTTGCTGAAGTGAGAACTTTTGGTTAGTAAGTAGTCCGTTGGAGTGTCCAAAACTACTATTGATACTTTTTCAGAAACAAGAAAGCTTGTTTTACTATTTTCTCATCCTTTTTCACTCATATTCAAATACTCTTTTCATATACATTATTGCTAATTCATCTAATTTTAGATGGAATCCTGTATTCTTGCTGTTGTTTTACATCAAATAGAGGCGGAATGATACCATGAACCTGTAATATTAGCGAAATAAATACTGCTGGAAAAACAGCCTAACCAAACAACTACTTCTTTTTTAATCTCTAAAAGAAAAGAGCACTCGAATGAGCGCCCTTCTAAGTATCATGTTAACTCTTTAGTACTTCATTAATGTAAGCATATCATAACCATGAAGCTTATCGCGACCATCAAGATAAGATAATTCAATTAAGAAGGCAATTCCAGCAACAACGCCACCTAATTCTTCTACTAATTTAATAGTGGCGTCAATCGTACCACCTGTTGCTAATAAGTCATCCGTAATAAGAACACGTTGACCTGGTTTGATCGCGTCTTTGTGAATCGTTAAAATATCACTACCATATTCTAATCCGTATTGAACCTTAATCGTCTCACGCGGTAGCTTGCCTTCTTTACGAACAGGTGCAAAACCTACTCCCAATGAATACGCAACTGGGCAACCAATAATAAATCCACGTGCTTCAGGTCCGACAACAAGATCGATTTGTTTTTCCTTTGCATATTCAACGATTTGGTCAGTAGCATATCTATAAGCATCACCATTGTCCATTAACGTGGTGATATCTTTAAATTTAATACCTGGTTTCGGCCAATCCTCAACAATTGTCACAAATTGCTTTAAGTCCATTATTCCATTTCCTCCTCATGTTTAGCGGGCGATACTCTTTTATCGAACCAAGATTTTAGATCTTGATAAGGAGAGTACAGTAATTCATTTTCAAGCTGAAAATATGCCTGTTTTTGTAAAAAAGACGGTGATTCGCTGAAGTCTTTTTTCTTCGAAACAGGTTGTAAGGATATTAATCCATTGTTTATTGTAACAAAATCTAGTTCAAAAAACACCTTTGACATAAAATCTACCGTTTCTTTTGACCACCCGCGATGCTTCGCAAGCTGATCTCCATATTTACCCAAGTCAAATTGCCCTTTTTTTGATAGAAAGGCATAATACCATTTAAAATGTTCTCTTGTAGGCATCGTGCTAAAGAAGTGACTATCTGCTTGAAAAAAACAACAGTAGATTCTTGCCGGTTGTCCTGTTTGTAATAGAGTTTCTAAGTGCTCTTTTACAATCGGCAAGTCTAACAATACGAGCGTCTGTTGAGATACCGACACCTCTTGCACTTCTTCTAGAGATGAAAGTAGCTTCACTTGATTCTTTAATGGAATCATATCTGGTTGAAGCAAAGTTGCTTCTTGAAAACAAACGTACAATACATCTTGACTAGGCACTGCATGAAGCCATTTCCCTAATTTCGTTCCCCTCATATCAAAAAGTTGCCACTCGTTTACTTTGACATCTTGTAGAAATATTTGCGGCTTTCTCGTGTTATTCCACTCATTGATCGATAATTGACCAATGACCGAAACGGAAGCAGCAGGAGCAATGTGGTCGGCAAGATTCCCCATATGAAAACCTATGCCATCTAAACTAGATCCATTTTGAAGTAGATTTAATTTTAGGTGAGCCCCATTTCCACCAATTTTCCTTAGATTCCCTACAGATGCATTTGAAATAAGCATCTTTGGCTTTGGGTTTCCCATTCCGAATGGAGATAGTAGCTTTACATTTTGGATACTCTCAACTGTAATGTCTTCCACTTCAATTTGACTATCGAGCTCTGTAACAGGAGTAAAATCTTCTGCAGTTAATTGAGCAAATGCTTGTTTGTTTAATCGTTCTCGAAGCTCCTCAACATCTGTTAAAGTCAACGTCATCCCTGCAGCCATTGGATGACCGCCAAAATGAGGGAGCAATTCGCGCATTTCCGATAAATTTTTAAATAGATCAAAACCAGCTATGCTACGAGCCGATCCTTTCGCTTGTCCTTTTTCAGGATCAAAGCTTAAGACGATAGTTGGACGATAGAATTTTTCAACGAGTCTGGAAGCAACAATGCCAACAACCCCTGGATTCCAGCCTTCCTTCCCAATCACTAGCACAGCATTATCTTTTATAGGAAACGAGCTGTGGACCATCGCTTCTGCTTCTTTTGTCATCTCTGAGACGATGGCTTGTCTTTCTTTATTCATGGAATCAATTTCTTTTGCGATTATTAATGCCTCATCACTATTTTCTGTGAGAAGAAGATCAACAGCGGGATCTGCATCCGCTAAACGACCAACCGCATTTATTCGCGGACTAAGTAAAAATCCGACTGTTTCCTCATCAATGTCAGCCATATCTGTTCCTGCTACTTGACAAAGGGCTTTGATACCTGGTCGTTTTGACTGTCGAAGTAAAGCGAGTCCTTTTTTTACAATCGCTCGATTTTCATCAAATAATGGGACTAGATCGGCAATCGTCCCGATGGCAGCGATTTCAAGTAAATGATGAGGTACCTCGCCGTATAGTCCATGAGCCAATTTAAAAGCAACTCCAACTCCAGCTAAATCAGGAAAGGGATAGGATCCATCCTCTCGTTTCGGGTGGAGAATCGCAAGAGCCTTTGGTAAAACAGGACCTGGTTCATGATGGTCAGTAATTATTAAGTCTACCCCTAACTCAGCTGCTAGTTCCGCTTCATTAATGGCGGCAATCCCAGTATCCACGGTAATGATAAGTGAGTAGCCTTCTTGAAACGCAAAACGGAAGGCCCCTTCATTCGGTCCATATCCTTCTGAAAAACGATTTGGAATATAAAAATCAACACTCGCTCCTAAATCACGTAAAGTGAGCATCATCACGGACGTGGAGCTTACTCCATCGGCATCATAGTCGCCAAAAATCAATATTTTTTCTTGATCGGAGATGGCTCGTCGAATTCTCTCCACCGCAACGTCCATATCCTTCAATAAAAAAGGGTCGTGAAAACATTCTTCTTTACTCCATAAAAAGGACCGTGCGTCATCAATCGTATCGATGCCACGGTTACATAATAATTTTGCCACAATAGTAGGGATATTTAATTCACTTTTTAACCTATTTATTTTTTCTTCATCAACGTTCTGAACAATCCAACGACTTTTAGAACTTAACATTCGATCACCCCTTTAGCCTTTCTTATTATACAGAACGAAAAAAAAGCTTTCAAGAAAAGCGGAAGTGGGTCGCACAGCAGCGGCGGGCAAATGTTGGTTCACGGAGAAGGTCCCGACCTTCTCCGTGGAGCGTTATTTGCCCCTTAGCTGCTACCCTCGAGTCGGACCAATAATCATTATGTTTTTCAAATTTAAAAAGATAAGAGCAAAAATGCTCTTATCTACAATTTAAATCAATTCTTTTGTTGTAGATATATCTTCATCTACATTTTCTGTTTCATGTTGCTTTGGTAATTGTGCCAGTAAATTTTCATTTTCCTTTGACAGTTGCTTGATTCTCCGTTGAAGATTAAACACTTTTACGATGCCTACGGAACCAACAATTAATCCACCCATCAACACCGAAGCCAGGATAACCAGAATGAGTGGCCATTCAGAAGTACCGAATAAATAATTTACTGCAACTGCATCCACATTAATTACAGCAAATACTGCGACGATTAATGCAAATAAAAAGGAAACCAACAACGTCCATTGAAATTTCATAGCTTCTCCTCTTCCCTATTATTATTTATTTTCTACACATCTTTCGGGTTATACGGATTAATGTGTACAAATACATCTCTTACGTTCGGCATACTAAGAAGTACCTTTTTTACTTTCTTTCCTACTTTATGACCCTCTTCTACGGTAATATGTGGGTCAACACTTACTTTTATATCAATAATTACATAAAACCCATGCTCTCTTGCATGCAACTCGGTTAATCCCAACACTTCTGGAATCGCTAAAACGGCTTCCTTAAGTGGGACCGTATCCTCTTCGTGCAATACATGATCTAGTGTATTATGTATTGACTCTCTCCCAAGATGCCAGGCCATTCGTAACACTAAAAGAGCGACCAATATCCCCGCGACAGGGTCGGCATAAACCAACCAATCAATTTCCAGTTTCCCCCCTGCCATCGCAGCACCGATCCCAATTAAAGCAGCTAGAGAAGAAAAAACATCCGATCGATGTTCATATGCGTTCACGATTAATGCATTACTATTCAGTTTTTTACCCAATCGGAATTTATATTGAAACATCGATTCTTTTACTATAATAGAAAAAATGACCGCGTAGATTGCGATAAAGTTCGGTGGTTCAATCGTTTCAAAAAAAGATTCAACGGAAGATTTCCCAATTTCAATTCCGACTAAAAACAACAAAACCGCAACAATAATCGCTGCTATTGATTCAGCTTTGCCGTGACCGTAGGGATGATCCCTGTCAGGTGGTTGCTTTGCCGCTCTCAACCCTATGTAAACTGCTAGAGACCCCGCTACATCAGAAGCAGAGTGAACAGCATCTGCAATGAGAGCACGACTGTTTCCCATAATACCAGCTACCCATTTTATTATGGCTAAAACTACATTTCCCACAATGCCTACTAGGGCGGCAAATTCTGCTTTTTTAAAGCGATCCTCTGTCACATTACACTCCTCCTTCGTCCATTCCCTCTACCAAATAAATCCAACCTAGTACAAACTAATAAAAGAACTGTCTAACTTTCCATTCCCTATTCACTTCCAAAGTAATCTATCGATAGAAGTACCATTTTATTGTAACCCATAAAACACAAAAAACTACAGAGGACATTGAAAAGCGGAAGTGGCTGCCCAGGGACGGCAGGCATCTGGCAGAACACGCAGTGAAGCCCGCTTCACGTAGTGGACTGACAAATGCCCGAGTCCCTAGCCACTGCAGCTGGATCACGAAATGCGGAAGTGGCTTGCTCTATGGCGGCAGCCTCATGATTACCACGGTAAAAAGGAAAAGACCGCAGGATTCTGCGGTCTTTCTATTACACTTGAGGCTCGTCGTTCCATTGTTTTTTCTCTTTAAAAGTTGTTATTGTTCCTTTTTTCTTCAACTCTTTTTTCTTTAAAACAAGCCAGACTTGCGCAGCAATAAAGATGGAAGAATAAGTACCAGATACGAGTCCTACTAGTAAAGCAATCGTAAAGTTGTTGATTGAAGAACTTCCGAATATCATAAGCGCAACGACAGTAAAGATTACTGTAATTACCGTTGCAATCGAACGTGTTAACGTTTGACGTAAGCTCGAGTTTACAACATCCTCAATATCTTCTGGTGTTTTTAAGCGCTTTTTCTTCTGTAAATTTTCACGCAATCGATCAAAGGTAACAATTGTATCGTTGATCGAATATCCGACAATCGTTAAGACGGCGGCGATGAACGTAATGTCTACCTCCAGTCTTGTTAAACTGAAAAACGCTAATATAAAGAACGCATCATGCAATAAAGCAACAATGGCTGCTATTGCCATATATAATTCAAAGCGAAAGGTTACATAAAGAATAATACCAATTGATGCTATCGCTACAGCTTTAATAGCATTGGCAGCTAGCTCTTTTCCTACGACTGGGGAGACGGTACTAATACTGGGTTCCTCTCCATAGATGTCGGTGAAATGTTGTTTTAAACTAGCGATATCTTCTTGTGAGAGTTCCGTTTTATAACGAACCACGCCTATTTCATTGTCACTACCCGAAATAATGATATTATCAGATGTGATACCAACTTCTTCCAGTTCTGTTGTGATTTCGTCTTGGGTGATCGAATTATCTGCCAAGATTTCCATTCGTGTTCCACTCGCAAAATCAATCCCCAGGTTCAACCGGAAAACTACGAGTGCAACAAGCCCAAGTGCAATTAGCACACCCGACAAACTAAAAAACACTTTTCGTTTAGCAGCAAAATCAAAGCGATCAAATCTTGTTTTCAGATCCAGTGTATCCACGTTTTCAGAAAGTTTGTGGATATCAGCTTGTTTGACACCAAACCAACCTGGCTTATCTTTTAAGAATGAGCTATTGACCCATAAGCCTAGAAGGAGACGAGACCCCCATACTGCGGTTAAGAAACTCATTAAAATACTTACTATAAGCATTGTGGCGAACCCTTTAACTGAGCTTGTTCCAAAAATAAAGAGCACAATACCCGCTAAAATGGTTGTTACATTAGCATCTAAAATCGTCATGAAAGAGTTTTTATTTCCCGTTTGGAAAGCCGCTTGAATCGATCTACCGACTTTAAGTTCTTCCTTTATGCGCTCATACGTAATGATATTTGCATCAACCGCCATTCCTACCCCAAGAATTAATGCTGCAATTCCAGGCAGAGTTAAGACAGCGTTCATCCAATCAAAAATCAATAAGATTAAGAAAATATAAAGAGATAGCGTAATGGTAGCAATAACACCTGGGAAGCGATAAAACATCATCATAAACAAGAACACAATCGCAACTCCGATGATCCCAGCAAAAACGGTTTTCTCTAGTGCTTTTTCCCCGAAACTTGCCCCAACCGAGGTAGAGTAAATCTCTTCAAGCTTCACAGGGAGTGCTCCTGCGTTTAATAATGATGCTAAGTTTTTCGCTTCATCAATTGTGAAGTTCCCCTCAATGATCGCATCGCTTGAATTAATTGGCTTATTCACAGAAGGTGCGCTGATAAACTTAGGATCTGGTTTCAATGCCTCTTCCGCGTATGAATCGCCTTCTTCAAAATCTAACCAAATTACCAGTGGTTCACGTGTTGGCGACAATTCCTTTGTAAGCTCATAAAACTTCTTACGATCCTTCAATTGAATTGACACAATTGGAGCACCCGTTTCATTAAAAACTTGGGTAGCTCCCCCCGATTTCAAATCCGATCCATCGAGTCTGACAACATCGTTTTTATCGCGGAAAGTTAAATTTGCTTGAGTAGATAAAATTTCACGTGCTTCTGTTTGATCTTCTACTCCTGCAAGTTGAACACGAATTCGATTTCCCGATTCAATTTGAATATTCGGTTCACTGACGCCAATTACATTAATACGTTTATCCAAGGCTTTCTGGGTATCCGAAACTACTTGATCAGTAATTTCATCACCCTTATTTAATTCTTGAACTTCATAAAGAACTTCGAATCCACCTTGAAGGTCTAACCCTAATTTAATATCTTTTACAATGTTTTCGGTTGTGGTTCCAATTGCCGTTCCTATTAAAAGAAGAAGTAAAAAAAAGGCCACAATCCTGCTGCGCTTTACCATTATGTCGTTCCTCCTTGCCAATATTCAACGCTACGAACAGTTTGAAATCCTGGACTCTGCGCGAACCAGAATTTTACGAACATTTACATTATGAATTAGAAAAAATAGACTGTCAATTTGTTTTCTACTTCTTACTTGGTCTTTTCGCCATGAAGTAAGGCATGTAAATCATCTTTATCGCTTTCTTTAAACCAATTCGATGAACGAAATGCATCAACTGTTTGAAAATTCATAAACTCACCAGGCTTTACGGCCAGAACATCATTTACAAGTGCAGAAAATCGAATGTCACTTTCTGGATATTTCCATTTCTTTTTGAGCAAATAGCTCCACAGCCTTTCATTTGCTATTTTGCCATATCCTAATAAAAAAAGCTCTTCAGTTTTACTGGTTAACACAGGTTTTAATGTATGGAAATATTGATTGTACGGATGCTCATCCATACCGTCCCCTCCTTATTCGCTTCGAGCGAAATGGTAACAACTTGTCATGCTTTGTCCAACCTGCTGCATATACTTCATTGTATATGAATTTACCAATTTTGAGAAGGCAGGGAAAATCATGTCTAAGTTTTTAAAAGGAACGATGATTTTAATGATCGCCGCCCTTATTACACGAATACTCGGATTCATTAACCGGATCGTTGTGGCAAGATTGATTGGGGAAGAAGGCGTAGGTCTCTATATGATGGCCTTCCCTACCCTAGTGCTTGTAATTACCCTTACACAGCTTGGTCTTCCAGTCGCAATCTCTAAAAGTGTTGCCGAAGCAGAAGCACAAGGCAATCGAAAGAAAGTCAAAAATATTCTAGCCGTTTCGTTGGCTGTTACAACCGGATTATCTCTCATCTTCACGCCTGCGCTCATCTTGTTGGCACCGTTTTTATCCGAAGTCTTATTTACTGATGATCGAACGTACTATCCGCTTGTTGCCATTGCACCAGTGATTCCAATTATCGCTATTTCTTCTGTCATTCGCGGGTATTTCCAAGGAAAACAAAACATGAAACCCGCTGCAATTTCACAAGTGATTGAACAGGTGGTCCGAATAGCATTGATTGCAGTAATGACCAAAGCATTTCTTCCTTATGGGATCCAATACGCTGCTGCAGGAGCCATGGTTGCGTCTGTGTTTGGCGAACTCGTATCGCTCTTATACATGTTCACTATGTTCAAGATGAAAAAGAAGTTCCCTGTTCGTCGTAATTTTTTCAAAGCTCTCTCAAAAGGGAAAGAGACTTTGTCAGAATTGATGGCAGTAGCCATTCCAACTACCGGAAGTCGCCTGATTGGATCACTATCATGGTTTTTTGAACCTATAGTCGTATCGAATAGTCTCGCAATAGCCGGAGTGACAGCCATTGTCGCAACGAAACAATACGGTGCACTAACTGGATATGCTCTCCCGCTCTTGTTTCTTCCTTCCTTTGTGACTGTATCGTTATCCACTTCTCTTGTTCCGGCCATTAGTGAAGCCTATGCTCTGAAGCAGTTACGGACAGTTGAATATCGCTTGCAAGAGGCCCTTCGCTTTTCTTTAGTTACAGGAGGACTCGCCGTCGTCTTATTATTTATTTTCGCCTTTCCGCTTATGGAAATGATGTACGGGTCTTCGAAGGCAGCTCCCTTTATTAAGCTTATGGCTCCCTTTTTTCTCTTTTACTATTATCAAGGTCCCTTGCAAGCAGTTTTACAAGCATTAAACTTAGCTAGGGCTGCTATGATTAACAGTTTAATTGGAGCCGTTGTCAAGATAGGATTAATTTTCATTCTTGCTTCACAGCCCTCTTTCGGCATTTACGGTGCTGCAATGGGAATTGTTGTCGGGTTTATGGTCGTTACCTTACTGCATTTTGCGACGATGTTAAAAGTTATTCCGATGAGCTTCTACGTGAAAGATTATTTGAAATTTGCCACGGTTACAACCTTAACAGGATTTTTTGGAATGTGGTGGTATGAACACGCTTTACTCAACAGTGCTCTTATTTTAAGGTTACTGACCGGACTTAGTTTGGTCTCCGCTCTTTATGTTACTTTGCTTTCCCTACTTGGTGTTATCACGAAGAAAGATTTTATGAGAATTCCTTTTGTTAAGTCCCTTTTTCACATAAAGAAATGAGAGATGATCTATGTCTCATCTCTCATTTCTATGTAAAATTCGCCTCCTTGAAAAGAGCAAAATGAGATTGCTTTTATATTGGTGAACCCCCTTTCTTTTAATTCTTTTCTTAACCAAAAGCTGGTTCTCTCTATCGTCGCTAAATGAGATTCTTGAATGATCCCATCTAAAATAAGCGGTAACGTAATCGATTTCTCATCTTCTTCTTTTTTTTGAAAAACGGAAAGTTTTCCGGAAGGCTCCAAAATCGCAAAGTCAACCTCAGCGACATTATCTATGTCCTTTTCCCTCAACTGAAGAAGAAGGTCATCAAAATTATACCGCTGCTTCCTCATTGCTCGTTCATCTATTTTCCCCCGATTAATAATAACCGTTGGAGTTCCATCCATCAATTCTCTAAATTTTTTGCTTTTTAATGAAATCCAAGCTGTGATAATTTGAATGACTAAGAGAAGGATCATTGGAATTAAGGCTTGAACAAGGGGCGTGGTAGGCTGTTCAATTGCTAAAACGGCAAGTTCCGCTATCATAATGAACACAACCAAGTCTAATATACTAAGTTCCCCTATTTCTCTCTTTCCCATCAATCTAAAGATAGTCAATATGGTCGCATACAAAAAGAACGTTCTAATAACAATGACCCCAACATCCTCCACTTAACCAGCTCCCCTTAACCTTTTCGTTAGTATGGATCTTCTTTGGGATTCTCATGTTGGAATTATTTTCTTTGGTTTGGTTCCTTAAGATTGCCAAAAAAAGACCAGCATATCAGCAATTTATCTTACTGATGTTACGGTTATTCATTCAACCACCCTTTAGCTTCATTCTTCCCCCCTTTAATAAGCTAAAAAAATGGCTTTATGTACATAAAGTAGATATAAAAAGTAGAAATGACTAGCGAAAGTAAGGTAACGGGAACTCCTACGATTAAATATTCTTTAAATTGAAGCCATACATTCTCTTTAGCAGCTAGTCCGACGATGACAAGATTAGAGGAGGACCCTAAAAGAGTAGCGTTGCCACCTAAACAAGCGCCAAGGGCAAGCGACCACCAAAGCGGATCCATATTAACCATCCCAAACTCTTGAAATTCCTCTATTACAGGGATCATTGCAGCGACAAATGGAATATTATCAATCACTCCAGAGAGAATGCCAGTTCCCCATAAAATTACAAAAGCTGTCTTTTTCATATCTCCTTCTGTAAGCCTTAATATTTCTCTCGCTATTTCGTCAATGAAACCGGATTCCTCTAAACCTCCTACAAGCAAAAAGAGACCGATAAAGAAGAATAATGTTCCCCATTCAATTTCTTCCAATACTTCTTCTGGCTTAAACTTTTTTTCAAGAAGTCCTAGAAGGAGGACTGCTCCTGCTAAGCTCACGGTTGTCACATCTAAATGCAAAATAGGGTGTAAACCAAATCCCACTAGCACCATTACCAGAACCGATAGCGAAACAATCAATCCATTTTCTTTTTTTATATAAGATTTAGCATTTAATCCTTTTAATTTTAATTGGTCTTGTGGAGAAACATATAAGTTATTTCGATAAAGAAAACTCAAAAATGAAATGGTAAGCAATAAAATCACACTAACAACCGGAACAAGATTTACTAAAAATGCATTAAAGGTAAAGTGAGGCACAGCCTGACCAATCATCATATTGGGAGGGTCACCAATTAGGGTAGCTGCTCCACCAATATTACAAGCTAAAATCATCATGATGAGAAATGGCATCGATGGAAGATTCAAAATCCGGATGAGTGTAAATAAAATAGGTACTAAAAGCATTGCAATTGTCACATTGGCTAAAAACGCAGAACCAACAGCTGAAAGCAGTGAAAAGACAATTAACAAAGCCACACCATTTCCTCCTACGAGTTGAGCAAGAAGAATTGCTACATATTCAAAAAAGCCTGTTTTACTTGTTACGGTAACAATTAGCATCATAGAAAACAATAATGTAATGGTCTTCCAATCAATGTATGTAAATAAGGCTTTCTCAATAGAATACGCTCCAATGAGAAGCATCCCTACCCCACCAGATAAAGATGCAAGAACTCGATTCCATTTTTCTGAAATCAAGAAAATGTAGGTGCAGATAAAAATCAAACCGACCAAATAAGCCATCATGCTCGATCTCTCCTTTTTTTCCCCATTCACATCATTATATGAGGCTTGACCAAGTAAAATTTATAGTCTTTTTTTCTTTTTCAAGAATATGCTTGTACTACCGACATTTGCATTTGAATTAGACGAAAAAAGGGGAGATACGCATATGGAAGTTAAGAAAATGAGCGGAGCGGTTTTATACGGAGTAGGAACGATATTAGGTGTGGTGATTATCGTTTCGGCTGTTTTTGCGACAATTCTACGGTTTACCAGTCTCGATGAAAATTCTATTTCGCTCTTTATCACCATTTTATCTTTTTTGACTTTATTTATTGGCGGATTTATCACAGGCGGTAAGGCGAAAGAAAAAGGTTGGTTGTTTGGAGCCTTAACAGGAGGTCTATTTACTTTAGCCGTTTTTATGTTTCAATATTTAGGATATGACAAGCTTTTTTCAATGGACCAAATCATTTACCACAGCTGTTTCACGGTAACGGCAATGATGGGTGGAATATTAGGAGTAAATGTGAGCGGCGGAAAACAAGAATAGAAACATTCAGTTTTTTTCTCCATCAAAAGCAAGGGGCGACCAACATAAGATAAGCCCATGGCCTGTTAAACAAGACACTTCTCTTGCACCCAACTATTTATATTTCTTATCTTACCCAAAGGCTCTTTTCGTATATATTGTGGTTATTTCATCATATTTTTGATTAAACCTTCCATTTCACTGTTGATTTACCTCAAAAATAGACGAAATGATGCCCGAAACAAAGCTATATCAAAGATGATAAGCTGATTCGAAAAGCCACATTTTTTGCGAAAACAGCCTACCCAAAAAAAGAGACAGCCATGGCTGCCTCTTTTTTTCTATTAAATTGTTTTGTTTTTTTCTACTACTTCACGGATTGCATTACGGTCATATGTAAGACGCATTTTATCTCCACATAAGATTACCACTTTGCCTTCGTCAATTGCATCGACAGTACCATGTAGTCCACCAATTGTGACAATTTTATCTCCTTTTTGAAGATCATTTTGCATTTGTGCTGTTGTCTTTTGTCGCTTTTGTTGCGGGCGAATTAGTAAGAAATAAAATAACACAAACATTAAAATAATCGGTGATAAGTTAATTAGTGTAGCCAAGGGAACTCCTCCTTTCGTTGATCATGTAGCATTAGAAGTTTTTGGCATCAGGGCGATTGAACCCGTAACGTTCAAAAAACTCTTCTTTAAAATCACCTAAGCGATCTTCACGAATCGCTTGTCGGACTTGCTCCATTAATTTTAACAGAAAATGAAGATTATGATAAGTCGTTAAACGTAATCCGAATGTTTCATCACTTTTTATTAAATGTCGAACATAGGCACGACTATAGTTTTTACAAGTATAACAATCACAATTTTCATCAATTGGACGGAAATCACGAGCAAATTTTGCATTTTTAACTACTAGTCTTCCCTCACTTGTCATTAACGTTCCATTACGAGCAATTCGTGTCGGAAGCACACAGTCAAACATATCGATTCCTCTGATTGATCCATCAATTAATGAGTCTGGTGATCCCACACCCATTAAATAACGTGGTTTATGGGATGGCAAATGTGGTGTTGTGAACTCTAACACACGATTCATGACATCTTTTGGTTCACCAACAGATAACCCTCCTACAGCGTATCCAGGAAAATCCATTGAAACGAGATCTTGAACACTTTGTTTCCGCAAGTCTTCGTATTCCCCACCTTGCACGATTCCAAATAACCCTTGATCTGAAGGGCGTTGATGAGCTTTTAAGCATCTTTCTGCCCAGCGAGAAGTCCGTTCTACAGAACGTTTCATATAGTCTCGTTCTGCAGGGTACGGAGGACATTCATCAAAGGCCATCATAATATCGGAGCCTAAGTCATTTTGAATTTCCATCGCTTTTTCAGGACTTAGGAACAATTTGTCCCCATTGAGGTGATTACGAAAATGTACGCCCTCTTCTTCTATCTTACGGAACTCACTTAAACTAAAAACTTGGAATCCACCCGAATCAGTTAAAATCGCACGGTCCCAATTCATAAATTTATGTAGTCCACCAGCCTCTTTGATAATATCATGACCTGGTCTGAGCCATAAATGATAAGTGTTACTCAAAATAATGCCGGCATCCATCGCTTTTAATTCTTCTGGAGACATAGTTTTGACTGTAGCAAGTGTTCCGACTGGCATAAAAACAGGTGTTTCAAATGATCCGTGTGGTGTATGAACACGACCTAGTCGGGCACCAGTTTGTTTGCATGTTTTAATCAATTCATAGCGTATTGCACTCATGTCTTTCATCTCCTTTTTGCATTATCGCACTAACATGGCATCCCCAAAGCTAAAAAAGCGATAACCGCTCTTCACTGCTTGGGAGTAAGCTTGCATAACATTTTCCTGGCCTGCTAAGGCACTTACAAGCATTATGAGTGTAGATTTTGGCAAATGAAAATTCGTTATCATTCCATCTATCCCTTTAAAATTGTAACCTGGAAATATAAATATATCTGTCCAGCCACTCTCTGCAGCAAATAGGCCATTATGTTTTGAAGCAATCGTCTCTAAGGTCCGAGTAGAAGTGGTTCCGACGGTAATGATATTGCCACCATTTTGCTTGACTTCATTTAAAAGTTGAGCAGTTCCATCGGTAACTTGATAAAACTCCGCATGCATTTCATGCTCTTCAATACTCTCAACTGAAACTGGCCTGAACGTACCTAGACCGACATGAAGAGTAATAAAAGTAATATGTACCCCTTTTAATCGAATCGCTTCTAACAGCTCTTCTGTGAAGTGGAGGCCTGCTGTTGGAGCGGCAGCAGAACCACGTTCACGTGCAAATACCGTTTGATAGCGACCCTGCTCATCAAGCTTTTCGCGAATATAAGGCGGAAGGGGCATTTCACCTAATTCTTCTAAAATCTCATAAAAGATTCCTTCATAAGAAAATTGAAGCAGTCTTCCACCGTGCTCTTTGATTCCTACACACCGTGCGGTAAGCTTTCCGTCACCAAAACGAATAACACTTCCTTCTTTTATCCGTTTCGCTGGTTTGACGAGTGTTTCCCACACATCTTCCTCTTCTTGCTTTAGTAGAAGAACTTCAATATTAGCCCCTGTACCTTCTTTTTCTCCAAATAAACGTGCTGGTAATACCCGCGTGTCATTTAAGACGAGACAATCTCCTTCTTGGAGGTAATCAATAATATGCTTAAAAACAGTGTGTTGCATGCTACCATCATCTTTGTTTAGTACCATTAGTTTGCTCTCTGTTCGCTTTTCTAAAGGAACTTGCGCAATCTGTTCTTCTGGTAAATAAAAATCAAAGTCCTCGACTCTCACTATCGTCACCCTTTAATTTCTTCCCTCTGCTACGTAAACCTGACTTAAATTATAAAGCTAGTTACCGATACAGGGGGAATTTATTCGTTATTTTAACCTTCCAACTACATAAAAAATTATGGATAGGATAATGCTGACCAGGATAGACGTGACGACAGGAAAATAGAAGGTACTATTTTCTCTCTTGAACACAATATCCCCTGGCAATCTTCCTAACTTTGTAAAATACAGTAAAAAACCTACAATAAATACTATCGCACCGAACGCCATTAGTGCTTTTGGCAAACTACTCAAGTTTAGGCACCTCCAGGTTAAAATGGCGATAAACTAAATCTGTAACCATTCTTCCCCTAGGAGTGCGTTGTAAAAACCCTATTTGCAATAAATATGGTTCATACACATCTTCTATCGTATGAGACTCTTCTCCAATACTTGCGGCAATGGTATCAAGACCAACAGGTCCCCCTTTAAAACGCTCAATAATGGCCAGAAGGAGTTTATGATCAATATGGTCCAATCCCAAAGAATCAACTTGAAGTAAATCCAGGGCCAGTTGAGCAAGAGAAGTCGTAATCGTCCCATCACCTCTTACTTGAGCAAAATCGCGAACGCGTCGAAGTAGGCGATTGGCGATACGGGGTGTTCCTCTTGATCTTCTTGCAATCTCTCCTGCCGCTTCAACGGTGATCGTCGTATTCAAAATATCGGCGGTCCTTACCACGATGTCATGTAGCTGAGCTTCCTCGTAATACTCAAGTCGGCTTAAAACTCCGAATCGATCACGAAGCGGAGCTGATAATGACCCTGCTCTTGTAGTAGCTCCTACTAAAGTAAACGGAGGCAATTCAAGTCGAACAGAACGGGCACTGGGTCCTTTTCCAATCACAATATCCAAACAAAAATCTTCCATTGCGGGGTAGAGAATTTCTTCAATGGAGCGCTGCAAACGGTGAATTTCGTCAATAAAGAGAACGTCTCCTGGTTCTAAAGCTGTTAAGACCGCAGCTAAGTCACCTGGTCTTTCGATGGCAGGTCCTGAAGTTGTTCTGAGCTGAACTTCCATTTCATTAGCAATAACAGCAGCAAGTGTCGTTTTCCCTAAGCCTGGGGGACCATAAAGCAGTACATGATCAAGTGTTTCTTGTCGGAGTTTAGCTGCCTCAATAAACACTTCAAGATTTTTCTTCACTTTATCTTGACCGATATACTGCTTTAAAGTTTGTGGTCGAAGTGACTGTTCAAAATTTACTTCTCCTACTTCTACATCATTAGAAACAATTCGATCATCCATTGGGAGCTTTCCTCCTTCCTCTTTCCGCCAAAAGTAATGATGGAGTATGTTATCTTACAAGCAATATGTAAAAAGAAAGCGATTTTCATTATTGCTAGTAATCTTAATAGTCAATAATATCTCTATTTGAGCCATGATTTCGTTCATAGATTGAGAAAAAACGCCCTGAAATCAATCTTTTTTAACATTATTCACAAAGACTTTCCTTATTGCTTATTGCCCTAATAGAAGCTGCAAGCCTTTTTTAATATAACCGTTTGTGTTAAGGGATTCTTTCCCCAATTTGGGTTCAATCCTTTTTAGCTCTCTTTCCGAATATCCGAGTGCTTTTAAAGCTAAAATAGCTTCTTCCAAGTCAACTCTCATAGAACTGTTGTCTTCCAATTCTGGTTGAAATAAATTTGGAAAGAAATCAGGTACAACATCTTGCAACTTGCCTTTTAAGTCTAGAATCATCTGCCTTGCCGTCTTTTTCCCTACTCCAGGAAATTTAACAAGGAAGGATTCATTCTCATTTTCAATGGCGGTTATGACCGATGAAACTTCACCAGAAGCCAAAATAGCTAAAGCTCCTTTTGGTCCTATGCCTGAAACATTTAATAGCTTCATAAAGAGGAGTTTTTCTTCTCTTGATAAAAATCCATATAATGCAAGCACATCTTCACGAACATGCTGATATGTATAGACTTGAACGGACTGATTTTGATGTGGCGAAAAAGAAAAAGGATTTGGAGTATACATTTTATACCCAATTTCACCATTTTCAATAACCACATATTCCGGCCCAACAAAGTGGACAGTCCCCTTTATATATTCATACAATGAACTTCTCTCCTTACGGTTAACAAATAGTATCATATCATCTTTTTTCACTTTTACAAATAGAACACACATTACCAAAATGGCGAAACGTTTGTTCTTATTTTATCAGAAAAAGGACAAAATAAAAAGCAACCATCCTGCTTGGCTGCTTTTTTGATTTAATTTATGAAGTCAACCAATTTATTGACTTCTCCCTTTGTTATTGGGTTTTTTTGAATGTTTGAAAGCTATCTAGTACTTCCACATACTTTTCTTTCGAGTCTATAGGAATCCCCTTCGCGAGTTCCTCTTGTGTTTTGCTTTCTAATTTCTCAACATCAATTTGAAAAAATGATTGAATCACCTTAGCTTGTTTAGGCTTCCCATTGAAGATGGTAAGTGTCCCCTCTTTAGAAATCCCAAAGTACCCATTGCTTTTTAACAAAGGAGAGATATCGTCAAGTTCTTGTTGAAAAACCACTGTGCTTTCATTCATTTCCACTAAATCCCAGCCTGTATATTGTGACCAAAAGTCTTCCATAGACCAAATCGTTTCAGTTAATACCTCTTTGCTAGTTTCACCATCTAAGTACATTCTCTCAAGAATGACTGTTACTGTATGAGCTGAAACCTCAACAGCTTCATATTCCTCAATATTTGTTTCAGATTCTTTCGCTTCAAAAGCAGACTGATAAAAGGCGAAAAAAATGGTTCCAACAACGACTAGAATCATAAACACAGCTCGAAAAGCAATTGTCATCCTGACCACCCCTGCAACATACTATTTACTTCAGTTCTATTCTGTCCAAAAATTAACAACAATATCCCACAAACAAAAAACGACAATGAAATGCGGAAGTAGGTGTTCAGCAGCGGTACCTAATGCCGCTAAACGGAGAGGGTCCTGATATCCGCGGTGAGTTGACATTTGATGCTACCTGAATTTTCATCTCGACCTACTCAGGTACTGACATTTCTTCTAAAGCTGTTTGCGCAAATATTGTTGTTTTTCGTATTGAGGTTCAAAACCAAAAAAAGTTATCAGGATATTTTTTAGTCCTCCGAGAATCAAGCAGTAAAACCACAAAAAAACAGAGAGAAGTTCTCCCTGTTTTAGTGATAACTATTAATTAAATGCTTAACGTCTTTTGCGAGTGATGATTTTGGACCTCCGCCTCGTAGATCATTATCAATTACTTTTATTCGTGCAAAGTTCCCTAAATTGGTGTCAATATAGTATATTTTATTTTTCACATACGGCTTGACAGCCTCTTCTACCTTTACCCTTGTTTCTCTTTGGCTTTTGGGATCAATTTTTCTGAGGTCCAGTCCGATGACAACGTAGCCTCCGTCCACAACCGCTCTGCACTCTTCTACATTCTCCACTGCTGTAGCCGCTGCACTAATCTTTTCTACAAGTTTCCCATGATAGCCAGTATAGTAAGAATTTTTCGCTTTACTGGAAATAGGATCCCAAAAACCATGGTAATTTGGCTCTTTAGGATAAGAATCCGTATCTCGAGCGAAAAAGCTTCTATCTTCTTCCGCTAAAGGGGTTTTGGGGTCCATCGGATTACCATTTTCATCTTTTACTTGCAAGTATTGACGTTTGTATTCTCGAATGGCTTGCCCTTCTTTGCCAACGGAATGATCGTACAGTTCAGTAACAGGACCGTCACTTCGGTCATTTGTATCTCCCCCGTGTCCTACATTGGAATAGATGCCTCCTGGTTCATATGGAATTGGACTTTGATCCGCCTGTTCTGCAGCTTGACAACCTGTAAGAACCAAAGTTGAAAGAAAAAAATGAAGAGAAACCCATGGTGATTTTCTCATATACCTTCTCCTCCAATCATTTGAGCAAGAATCGCTCACACTTAGTGTTAGAGAAGAATCCTTAAAAATACGAGGATAAATCTGACTTTTCATTTCCCTTTCTCTTCCAATGTCCTAATCATTTCTTCAATAATCTGCACGCCACGCATTCGATTATGATAATACTGAAACGTCATCCGGTAGAGGTAGGGCCAAACTCTTCTTTGATTTTCGTGACTAGCTTTACGAAAGCGATTCCATTCGCGGTAAACATCGGTTGGATATATAAGTCCATATAAAAATGGCAAATCGGTCTGATAGCTTGTTAAGGATTTATGCTGCCATAGGGACTCTACTTTCCATTCCATTGCTTGCAAAAACCGATTCGATAATTGTAAATCATCCACCATTTTTGGTGCGGTTGCAATTAAATCAAAATCAATTAAGTAACAATTCTCCTCCTTACTTTTAATAAAATTATGGTGTGCCACATCGCCATGGACAATACATTCTTGCCGATTTTCCCATTGTCTTTTCGATTCCTCTAGGTTCTGAAGAGAATAAGTTCCCCAATAAGTAAAGGAAGATAACATATGCTCGGGAATAAACAACGAAAAAAATGGCAAGTTCTCAGTAAATTCTCTTTGCCTTCTAATCCATTTCCCAAGTAAATCATACGATGGAAGGTACGTGTGAAGTTCGTCAATATAAGAGGATGTATTTTCGTGAAACACAGATAACACTTCTAGTGCTTTTTCTCTGTCTTTGTATTGATGGTAGTAAAAAGGGGTGGACTCTAGCCAATGGTACAAGGCAAAATAATTACCCTCAAAAAGCAATGTTTTTTCGAAATGAAGTGGATGAAATTTTACAACGAAAGGAAATTCATCCTCATCTAATTTGTTGGTTAATAGCAACTGTGTAAGAAGGTGTTCCTCCGATCTATATTCTTTGACAAACCATTTATTTTCGTCGATTTCCATCAACCATTTTCCATTTTTCAACTTCGATATTGTGACATCTTGTGTACCTAATTCTTTTTTAATAAACAAAAGGAGACGATTATCAAAATCGTCCCCTTGCCAATTACCCTTCGAAATCATCGTCATAGGGCTGTGGCATTGCAAATGGTCCTGGTGCATACAAGCTTGGCGGACCGTTATAATATTGGGGACCCATATATGGAGCGGGGCTTACACCTTCTGGCATATAGCCATTGAATCTTGGTCCGCAACCACAATCTTCCTCCATTCCAGGTTGGTCCATTACCCCAGCAACATTGGAAGGCATTCCATAGCCTCCCATCCCATGATTCATCGGCATCCCCTGCGCTCCAGGACTTTCACCAGCAGGCCCCATTCCTTTCGACATAGGATAACCTTCATATCCAGCTCCTGGCATTATTGGAGGAGTGGGATAGCCTTGTGGTTGACCCATAGGGTGTTGTGGTGGCATGCCATGTCCTTGCTGCATTGGCATAGGATATCCTTGGTGCGGCATCCCCATTGGTGGAGTGCCTGTCATATCTTGAGCACCCGCCACTTGTTGTGGATGCATTTCGTCCATGCTTTCCATGCCCATTCCTTGGTGCATCGGGTATCCTTGCTGCATTGGGTGTCCTTGATACATCGGGTATCCTTGATACATCGGGTATCCTTGCTGCATTGGGTGTCCTTGCTGCATTGGGTGTCCTTGATACATCGGGTGCCCTTGCTGCATTGGGTGTCCTTGCTGCATTGGGTGTCCTTGATACATCGGGTGCCCTTGCTGCATTGGGTGTCCTTGCTGCATCGGCATTTCCTGGGTACCATATCCTGTTTCAGGCATTATTGGCGATTCAGGTACACCGTTTTGATTACCCATTGGATACCCTTGGTACATCGGCATTCCCATTGGTGAATCCATTTCATTTTGCACTCCGGCTACTTGCTGCGGTGACCCGTGTTCAGGCATCATTCCTGGGTAGCCTTGCATATAGGGAGAGGATTCATCCTCATAGCCCATCATTTGCGCATTCTCTACTCCTGGCATTCCATGTTGCATCGGGTATCCTTGTTGCATTGGCATTCCATATCCTCCATATGGCATTTGATGAGGTGGATGTCCCCCATGTGGTGGGCAATAGCCTGCACCTGGCATTATTGGTGATACCGGGTAGCAATGTTCATAGGGCTGTTGTTGAATAGGCATTTCAACACTTTCAGGACTTTCTTCAACAACCGGTTTTTCTTTTTCAACCGCTGGAAGAACATTTGTTGGCTTTTTCGGCAATACAGGTGCTTGTTGTTGGACCTGCATATTAGCCATATTCATCGTATAGTAATTGTTAATATCAATTTCTGGGATGACCGGCATCGGCATCTTAGGCGCATATTTTTTTACAGGCGCCTCTTTTATCGGCATTTTTGGTGCTTCTTTCACAGGTTGCATTTTCGGTACTTCTTTGATTGGTTTAGCTTCTGTATATGGATGAGTTGCTATAGGCATCTCTTTCATACCGTAATTCACCTGTGTTTCTTTCTTTAGGCTTCCGCCCATGGTTGGCACTTTAATTTTCATTCCAGGCATAATCATATCAGGGTTAGATAGTTGTGCGTTCATCTTCTTAACCTCTTCGAAATCCACACCATATTTTTTGGCGATTTTCCAAAGAGTGTCCCCTTTTTGTACAATATGGATTTTCACTCTTTTTCCCTCCTCAGGCATATGTCTATATATCCTATGTGTAAATAGGCAAAGTGCGATTAATCTACACAAAAACTTATGACTAAAGAAAAAAAAATATGCCTTCCCATCATTGGGAAGACAACTTCATTTTAGGACTACGCCCTTGCTAGCATTCGGTCTAGGGCAGCATTGGCAAATTTCGCTATTTCTGGATCAACAGAAATAATATTAATTGGCTCGTCAGCTACAATGCTCTCAAGCGCCCATAGCAGATGAGGAAGATCAATCCGATTCATAGTAAGACAAGGACACATATAGGGGTTTAGTGAGACAATATGTTGATCAGGATGATTGCTAATTAAACGATTCACCAAGTTCATTTCAGTCCCAATTGCCCAAGCACTTCCAGGCTTTGCATTCTCTATGCTTTCAATTATATATTTGGTTGAACCATTTTCGTCAGCAAGACTCACCACTTCACGACTACACTCTGGATGGACAATTATTTTCATGTTCGGATGATTTTTCCTTATATCTCCAACATTTTGAACAGTGAAATTCTCATGAACGGAGCAATGACCTTTCCAAAGAATCACAACTATCTCTTCTGGGTTTCCATCAAAAACTAATTCATTTTGAATCGGATCCCAAACGGCCATCTTGTCTAAAGGAATTCCAAGATCATAAGCTGTATTTCTCCCTAAATGTTGATCAGGTAAAAATAATATGCGTTCCTTTTCCTTAAGAGCCCATTTTACCATCGCATGAGCGTTTGAGGAAGTAACAGTAGCTCCTCCATTTTCACCTACAAATGCTTTAATTGCCGCGGTTGAGTTGACATAAGTGAGCGGAATGATCGTATCACCAAATTGATGTTGTAACTCTGTCCAGGCTTTCTCTGTTTGGTGAATATTGGCCATATCAGCCATCGAGCAGCCAGCCCGCATATCAGGCAAAATTACTTTTTGCTTTTTAGTTGTTAATATATCCGCTGTTTCGGCCATAAAATGCACACCACAAAAAACAATATACTCGGCCTTTGTGTTTTGTGCAGAGACTTGAGCTAATTGCAAAGAATCCCCCGCTGCATCTGAAAACTGAATAACTTCGTCTTTTTGATAATGATGTCCAGGTATAAATAGCTTTTCGCCAAGATCAGCTTTGATATTTTTCACTCTCTGTTCCATTTCTTCAACAGAAAGATTGTGGTATTTTTTAGGCAAACCAACATTTTGTTGTTCTTGTAACATTTGTAGTACACTCATTTTCCCATGCCCCCATTGATCTAGCTTCGTCGATTTATTGACGGTGATCCTTTATGAATTCGAAACCCTTTCCTGAAATATGCCTACAGGATATTTGTTTAGAAGTTTTGCGATTGCTTATTTAGTCATCTCTCAATTTAGTATTTCTGTAGCGGGTAGCAGCTATGGCTCAAATAATGCTCCACTTCGAAGGTCAGAACCTTCTACGTGTACCAACATTTGACCGTCGCTGCTGACCTGAGACTCGGGCTTTTGTCACCCCACTTCGTGAATCAGGATTCACTACGCGTTCTGACAGATGCCTGCCGTCTCAGGGCAGCCACTTCCGCTTTTCGTTGTCCAGCTACAGTGGCTTGAGACTCGGGCTTTTGTCATCCCACTTCGTGAATCAGGATTCACTACGCGTTCTGACAGATGCCTGCCGTCTCAGGGCAGCCACTTCCGCTTTTCGTTGTCACTTTGGCGCTTATGTCTAGTGATTTGTAGGAGTGGGTGAGATACCCTAAAGAGATGTAATGTACGCCTGTGTGGGCGTAGTCTTTGACATTCTCCGGAGAGATGCCACCGGAAGCTTCAGTCACAATATATTTCGGAACGTAAGAAATCCATTCTGCAATCTCTTCAGGCGTTCGATTATCAAACATAATGATATCAACTCCTGCTTCTATGGCTTCTAGCATTTGTTTTTTTGACTCAATTTCTACTTCTATTTTCACTGTATGTCCTAGCTTGTTTTTGACGATATTAACAGCATTAGTGATTCCGCCTGCGAAAGATAAATGATTATCCTTTAACATCACGCAGTCGTACAACCCAAAGCGATGGTTATAACCTCCACCACAAGTTACAGCATATTTTTCCATCATTCGTAGACCAGGTGTTGTTTTTCTTGTGTCACAAATTCTTACACCTGAGTCTTTCACTGCTTCCACTATTTGATATGTCGTAGAAGCAACGCCACTCATTCGTTGGATAAGATTAAGCACTACTCGCTCTCCCTGGAGTAAACTACCCATGGGACCTGAGATTTCAGCAAGAACATCGCCTCTATCTACTTTATCTCCGTCTTGACGTTTTACTTCAACCTCAATCTTGGAGTCAATCAACGAGAAACCCGTTTCGATAACATCTACTCCACAAAAAATGCCGGCCTCTTTTGCAATAAAATGAAATGTTCCCAGATCAGTCCGCTGAAATAATGGGTGTGAAGAAACGTCTCCTTCCCCTATATCTTCAATAAAAAATTGCTCAAGCATGGTTTTTAATTTTAAGTTGTTCATTAAAAGTCACCTTCATTTCTCCGTCCTTCATAAAATGGACAATTCGTTTTTGACACCAAGATTCTTTCTCTTCGGGAAAATCATTGCGAATATGTCCACCGCGACTTTCGGTTCGAAGAAGTGCAGATTCGGTCATAAGTTTGCCAATCAACCACATGAAATATCTTTGAATACCCTCCAAACGATGACCTGCAATCAAGTGAATGGCTTGATTCATTTTTTGTTGTTCATTTAACCAGTCTAAATGCTTTCTTAAGCTACCCGTGTCTCGAATGACTCCAACATTTTTCATCATCTTCAATCGAAATTCTTCAGAATCAAAATTCATGGTCATGAACTTTGAATGAGATGGCGGTTCTATTGAAGAGGTGAGGGAAGTTTTCTTTTGTTGTTCATTTAGATAATTTGCAAGTCTTTCACCATACACTAATCCTTCTAATAAGGAATTACTCGCAAGTCGATTCGCCCCGTGCACACCAGTACAAGCTACTTCACCGATTGCGTATAATCCTTTAATTGATGACTCCCCGACCGAGTTGACCATTATACCTCCCATTAAGAAATGGGAACCAGGCGCAACAGGTATTTTCCCTTTCTGTAGGCAAACGCCATGCTCAGTACATAATGTTGAAATGGTGGGGAATTTCTCTTGAAAGTTAGCGATTGGAGAAATATCTAGGAACACTTCATTTCCTATTGCTCGTTCTTTAAATATCTCGTGGGCAACAATATGTCTCGGAGCTAAATCTTTAAGTACATGCTGATGCTTCATAATTTTTTGGCCAAATTGATTAACTAGAAATGCACCTTCTCCTCTTACAGCTTCGGACACTAGTCCTTTTGTTTCACCACTTACAAACAAAAGTGTAGGATGAAATTGAAAAAATTCAAGGTCTGTTAGGTGGGCTCCCGCAAGATAAGCCATTGCTAATCCATCACCGGTACTATTATGATGATTGGAAGTGAACGAATAAAATCGGCCAGCCCCGCCAGTTGCAAGCACAATATGAGGAGCGTAATAAGCCGCTAGCTCTTGCTCGTTATTACAAGTCAATACACCAATACAACGATTGGTCTCTTCTTCTTGTAGCAGCGAAATAACTGCTTCATGTTCGATAATTTCTATATTGTCTGGCAATGTTTTCACTAAATGTTGAATCAAAAATTTTCCGGTTGCATCCCCACCGCTATGCACAATACGCTCAGCACTATGGGCTCCCTCCATCCCCATCGACAAATCACCATTAACTTTTCGATCAAAAGGAAATTTTTGTTGATTCAACGATTGGACAATGCTCTTACCTTCCTCTACTAGACGCTGAACCTCGACTTCATCATGATGCCATCTACCCGCGGCTAACGTATCTTTGTAATGCTTCATCACATGATCATTCGGGGATAAAGCAGCGGCAATTCCCCCTTGTGCCATCGACGAATTACTACTTTCCTTATTAGACTTTGTGATAATAATCACATGAAACTCATGATTGAGTGATTTTGCCAATTGCAAGGAAGCAATACCGCTTCCAATGATAATAACATCTGCTTTACGCATGACGATTTTTCCTCCCTGTTTTTACAGGTGTCTTGACACATATATTTACACATAATTAAACTAAAAACAAGTATTTTTTATGGTAAACTAGTATTCTGAAAATTAGAAGGAGGGTTCTCTCCATGAAATATTTCGATTTTGCTGCTACAACTCCCATCGACTCGGATGCTCTACAGGCCTATACCCAAGTCGCTAAGAACTATTTTGGGAACACAAGTAGCCTACATGATGAAGGCAGTAAAGCAAAGCAATTATTAGAAACATGTCGCCAAGAATGGGCAACTCGATTGAACATCCCTTCTGAAGGGATTCACTTTACCTCAGGTGGCACAGAAAGTAATTTAATTGGTATTATTTCCCTTGCACTCAGTCAAAAAAAACTCGGTAACCACATTATCACAACAATGGGGGAACATAACTCGATTCATTCTGCTTTCGAGTACTTAGAAAACCGAGGTTTTCAAGTAACAAAACTTCCTTTAGATCAAAATGGACAACTATCGCTGACCACATTAAAAGAGAACATTCGTGAAGACACGATTCTCCTTTCAGTACAAATCGCAAATGGTGAGATTGGCAGTTTACAACCCATTGAAGCTATTGCAGAATTAGTTCAAAAGAAAAAAATTCTTCTTCATTGTGACGCTGTTCAATCATTTGGTAAAATGAGTGCTTCACTTCAATATGTGGATAGTTTTAGCATTTCGTCTCATAAAATTTATGGACCTAAAGGTGTCGGTTTACTTTATATAAACCCTCTTCGTCACCCAACACCCCTTTTCCCAGGTCAAACTCACGAAGGTGGTCTTCGTGGAGGAACCGTAGATTTGCCAAGCATCGCAGCCTTTACCGTTGCAGGTGAAAAAATGATGCAAATAGAACAAGACAGAATTAAAGCTATTCGCCAATTATTTTTAACAGAATTAAGGAAACAAAACCTAAAGATAAGATTATATCAACATAGCAATCCAAGCAGGCAACTCCCTCATGTTGTCGGACTTGGTCTCTGTGGCCTCCAAGGGCAATGGGTCATGTTGGAGGCCAACCGAAAAGGCTTTGGCATATCTACAGGAAGCGCATGCTCCATCGGTCAACAGGACTCCTCTAAAACCATTAAGGCCATGGGTATTTCAGATGAACAGGCCAAAGAATTTATACGCATTTCATTTAGTCACTTTACGTCTGATGAAGATGTAATTGAGCTTGCTCATACCCTCAAAGAAATTGTTGATGATGCTCAGCATTTACAAAACCGTTAAACTACTATGTATCACTAGTGATCTTAAAGGAGGAATCGAGTTTGTCTGGAAAAAAAATATTAGGAGAAGAACGGAGACAACTCATTTTAACGAAACTTAAAAACGTTCAACGCCCTGTCACAGGAAGTGAATTGGCCAAATCGATGAATGTTAGCCGGCAAGTGATTGTGAGTGACATTACACTTTTAAAAGCGCGTAATGAACCCATAATTGCCACGAGTCAAGGCTATTTATTTCTTCCAAAGCGCAAAGAAAAAACGGTCGAAAAAACAGTTGCATGCCTCCATTCTCCTGATCGGACCGAAGAAGAATTAAATCTTCTTGTCGATATAGGTGTGTTGGTTCAAGATGTCAAAATAGAGCACCCCGTCTACGGGGACCTTACCGCCTCTATCCGAGTAGCCACTCGAAATGATGTGAAGGAATTTATGAAAAAAGTAAGAGAAACAAAAGCTTCCTTTTTATCTGAATTGACTGATGGCGTGCATCTTCATACGCTCGTTGCTGATAGTGACGAAACCCTTCTTCATGCTGAAGAAACTCTCCGATTACATGGATTTTTAGTTCAATCATAAAAACCCTACAAGAAAAGGGTTACGCACCTAGTGCTAGACTCAAAAACTATTGTACACTTGTATAAAAAAACCGTATGAAGCGACTAACGCTATCATACGGTTTCTTTTATAAGATAAAATACGAACTGTAACTTCCAACTACTTTCACTTTACAACCAACAGCTTCAATTTCTTGGAGAGCCCCTTGTACCAATACATTTTCAACTTCTTCCTCAATATCAATAATAAAGAAATAATCGCCTAATCGTGTTTTGAGAGGTCGGGACTCAATTTTACTCAGATTCAATTGTCGCCATGAAAACGCTGAAAGTACTTGATGTAGTGCTCCAGCACGATCTGTTGGCAAGGTAACCATAATGGTCGATTTCACTTTTGTCGGTGTCAGTGTGAGTTTTGGTACACTTTTTTCTAGTGTAATGATCAGAAAGCGTGTATGGTTGTTTTCAGAATCATGAATATTTCGCTTCACAACCTCAAGACCATACAGTTTTGCTGCAAGGTCAGTGCCAATTGCAGCCGAAGAACTAGTTGGGTTTTGACTTACCCATTCCGCTGCTGCAGAAGTAGAGGTCGTTGGCAGCAATGAGGCTCCTTTTACATTCTGATGTAAAAAATGATGACATTGTGCAAGGGCATGAGAGTGAGATAGAATTTTTTCGATTTTTTCGGAATGAACTTGGTTTGGGTGCATCAACAAATGTTGATTGATGGGTAAAACCACTTCAGCTACCACTTTCAAATCATTAGAGCGAAATAAGCTATCAATAGTGAGTGAAACAGAACCCTCTAGCGTATTTTCTAGAGGAACTATTGAGTAATCAACTTCTTTATTCATCAAAGCATCAAAACAATCAGGAATGGTAACATAATCTATTAACGAATTTTTTTCAAATACGTGAAGAGCTGCCATATTCGTAAAAGATCCTTGTGGTCCTAAATACCCTAGCTTTATCTTTTTCATTCCTATGCTCCTGACCCTAACACTTCAACTTGTTCGACAAATTCTAAACGACCTAACTTAGACAGAAGCTCCTCTAGCCCAATGGTCATACCCATCACATTTAACGACACCGTTACACTCGCTCTGCCTTGGAGCGGAATAGCTTGGTGAATCGTTAAGACGTTGCATTGATAAATCGCCAACTCACTCAATAGGTGCGACAACGCTCCTGAGCGATCTTCTAAATGAAAAAATAAGGTAATGAGTTTCTCTTTGACTACACGATGAAAAGGAAAAACAGTATCTCGATATTTATAAAACGCACTTCGACTAAGGTCAACCTTGTTTACAGCATCCCATACCGAAGTAGCTTTTCCTCGATCAATTAATTCCTTCGCTTCAAGTGTCTTCTTCATAGCCTCTGGTAATACATCCTCTCGTACAAGATAATATTTCCCATCTATCTTTTTTCTCTCCATGACTTCCCCCACCAACTACCAATTCTTATTCTATGAACTCAAATTCAAACTCTAACAATTTTACTATATCTCCATCAACTGCACCTTTCTCTCTGAGTGCTTCATCAACACCCAATGTTCGAAGCTGTCTCGCAAATCTACGTACAGATTCTTCGCGGGAGAAATCAGTCATTTTAAACACACGTTCCACAGTATACCCACTTAACACAAAGCTTCCATCTGGGTCTCGAGAAATAAGGAAGTTTTCACTGGTTTTGTCGTGCTTATAGAGAACCCGGTTAATTTCTTCTTTTTCTTCCTCAAGCAATGGAAACTCTGGTGTTGTTTCAATTAAATCTGCAATAGCAAACAACAATTCTTTTAACCCTTGTCGAGTTACCGCAGAGATGGGAAACACCGGATGTTCATTTTGCAATTTTTCTTTAAATTTCGCTAAATTTTCCTCTGAATCAGGTAGCTCCATCTTACTTGCCACAATAATCTGTGGACGTTCTGTCAGACGAAGATTGTACTCCTTCAGCTCTTCATTAATCGTCAAATAATCTTCGTAAGGATCTCTCTCCTCTACCCCAGACATATCAATCACGTGAACGATAACTCTAGTTCGTTCAACATGCCGTAAGAATTGGTGTCCAAGTCCAACGCCTTGGGAAGCACCTTCTATTAGCCCTGGAAGATCTGCCATTACGAAACTTCGACTATCTGAGGTTTCAACCATGCCCAAATTTGGGGAAATCGTCGTGAAATGATAGGCTGCTATTTTCGGTGTTGCTGAAGATACAACCGATAATAAGGTTGATTTCCCAACACTTGGGAACCCAACTAACCCAACATCGGCCAACAACTTCAGTTCCATGATAATATTTCGTTCTTGACCTGGCTCTCCTTTTTCAGAAAGCTCAGGAGCAGGATTAGCTGCAGTGGCAAAACGACAATTTCCTCGTCCGCCTCTCCCTCCTTTAACAATGATTGCCTTTTGTCCATGTTGAACCAAATCAGCAATTGTTTCTCCTGTGTCATCGTCTTTTACAATCGTACCAGGTGGGACCTTAACAACCATAGGTTCAGAATTTTTTCCGTGCTGCCCTTTTGACATTCCATGCTCTCCACGAGTCGCCTTAAAATGTCGTTGAT
The DNA here is from genome assembly GCF_037024155.1 of Bacillus sp. 2205SS5-2. NCBI lineage: Bacteria > Bacillati > Bacillota > Bacilli > Caryophanales > Bacillaceae > Bacillus > Bacillus spongicola. The sequence continues at coordinate 87,531 of NZ_JAYKTS010000002.1, read as the reverse complement.
ACCGGAAATCAATCAGGGTCCGCAGGCCTTCGTCTACTTGGAAAATGACATCCGCTCCTTTTCCACCGTCACCTCCGGCTGGTCCACCCTTTGGAACGTATTTTTCCCGACGAAACGCGACCATCCCGTTACCGCCGTCTCCGCCTTTTGTATATATCTTGACTTGATCGACAAACATATGTTACCTCCTAGAGTGAGTGTTAAAAACAAACGTGGTAGTTTATGATGACTTCACGATGAATCGCAACAGAATTTCATGAGTCGTGAAGGTGTCCACAAGTAGTTGAACACCTTTCCCACCTGTATTTTGTTTTAGCCAATCACTCATTTTATTCTTATCTTTTATTATTCCTTGAAAATCCAAAATGAACCGACATTCTTCTTTTTCTAGTGAAATATCTAAATCTGCATGATTTTCTCCTAATAGCTCTACGTTCTCCTCTAATTGTTGAAAGAAAGAGCTAAACCAAGGGAAGTAATCGTCCACTTTGATCAAAGTAGACATCTCTAATTCTAACAATTCATATTCAAGTTGAATGGCATGGCTAGCCCAGTTATAAGTTAAGAGCCACTGAGTAAACTGTGGTGACTTCAGAGCTGAAAGATGAGATTGTTTTTGAGCTTCCAACACGATATTATCAATTATTTTTTTGGCTGTATTCACCCGATCTAAATCAAGGTTCCCTTTCACAAGTTGCAGTTGATTCATAAAATCATGCCTAGCATGTCTTAATGTTTCTTCTACCGTCCAATTTTGTATCATTATTGCACTCCTATACCTAATCTCTTTGTCATTAGTATAGCAGAAAATGAAACGACATGCGTTTATGAAGGACTTTCTTGAGGAAGATGCTTCTCACCTTTAAGCGTGCCATTGGTCTAGTTCCCTCTCTATATAAATAAGAAAACTCTAACCGTTACCGGTTAGAGTTCGTCTTAAGAAAATTAAGCTTCTTTCGCTACTGGATATACGCTTACTTGTTTTTTGTCACGACCAAGACGTTCGAATTTCACGACGCCGTCGATTTTTGCAAAAAGAGTATCGTCTCCACCACGACCAACGTTTGTACCAGGGTAAATTTTTGTACCGCGTTGACGGTAAAGAATTGAACCACCTGTCACTAATTGACCGTCTGCACGCTTAGCACCTAAGCGTTTAGAGATAGAGTCACGACCGTTCTTTGTTGAACCTACTCCCTTTTTAGACGCAAAAAACTGAAGATCTAATCTTAGCATATGTTCCACCTCCTATTGTTTGAAGGTTAATTTCATGTATTTCTTATAATCTCGTTCAATCGTTTCCAATGATACAACCATGCCTTTTAATAACAATTGAACTTGCTCGTCTTCTTTTTCTGAAAGGGTTTCAGGAAGTTGAAAACACAAAAATCCACCATCTGGGGATTGCTCAATTACTGGTTCTATCCCTGTTAATGCGAGAATCGCGTTAACAGATCCAAAAGCCACAGCCGATGCACCAGCACATACGATATCTTGACCATGTTCGGCAAAGTTTGCGTGTCCATCCATTGTGAAGGACTGAATTCTTCCTTCGGATGTTTGCGTTATCGCTACTCGTATCATCTCAACCTTAAGCGTTGATCTTTTCGATCACGACTTTAGTGTATGGTTGACGATGACCTTGCTTACGACGGTAGTTTTTCTTTGGCTTATATTTAAAAACAACGATCTTTTTAGCACGACCTTGCTTTTCAACTTTCGCTGTAACGGTAGCACCGTCCACTAATGGACTTCCTACTTTTACATCGTCTCCGCCTACGAATAAAACTTTGTCAAAAGTAACAGAATCTCCTTCTGCTCCGTTTAACTTTTCAATGTAGATTGCTTGACCTTCTTCTACTTTGATTTGTTTTCCGCCAGTTTCAATAATTGCGTACATACATGGCACCTCCTTATAAACTCAGACTCGCCAATCACAGGCGTTTTGCAATGCAAAAACTTATAACCTGGAATGTGCGGTTGTAGCACGGGTGCTACAATCAATAACAGTAGAATCCTATCATATTTTTAACGGTCATGTCAATACTATGATTTCAATTCATCATCTCTTTCATCACTCGACCGAATAATAGAATAGGCTGGGACATCTGACTCCACTAGGCTAAATACCACCTTTTTGCCTAGGCTTCCCTGAATACGGTGTAAATGAGCGTCCTTTTCTCCACAAAAAAACTTTTTCACTTCTTTTGTTGTTTCTACTTTTATTGTAGTCGATTCGTTGCGCTCATACTCCCAAAGCTCTCTTTCCATTCGATAAGCCACTGTCTCTGCGCTGACAATCACCCCCATACCTGTGCAAGTCGGGCAGGTCGATGTGTAAGAGTCCCCTATATCTTGACTTGTTTTCTTGCGAGTAAGCTGTAAAATCCCCAGCTCCGTGAAACCGATAATCCTAGTATGTAAAGGATCCTGAACCAGTGCTATTTTTAACGTTTTACTTATTTCACTACGTTGATTTTCATCCTTCATATCAATAAAATCAATTAAAATGATCCCACTCAAATTTCTTAGAAGAATTTGTTTAGCAATCTCCTTTGCGGCCCATTTATTCGTTTTAAAGACGGTATTTGCTAACCCATCTTTCCCTGTGAATTTCCCGGTGTTGACATCAATAATGGTCATTGCTTCTGTTTTTTCAATGATGATATACGCACCGTTTTCAAGCCAGACAATTTTCTTTAATAACTTCAAAAGATCGGACTCTATACCAAAGGTAGCGAAAATATTCTCATTTCCTTGATACCACTCATACGTGCATGAGCTCAGAAGATCCTTATTCTTCAATTTATTTAATAACATTTGATCATCACAGATTACATGAACTCCTGGATGTTTTCTTATCATTTCTATAATTGAGCGCATAAACACATCTTGTTTGTAAAGAAGAATTGGTGGTTTTTTTGTTGATAAATTTGCGACAGCCTGTTGACTTTGAGCTTTGAGAACAGTTAGTTCTTCAAGGACGAGGTCTTCCGAAACATTAAATGCACCGGTCCGAATGATCATACCTTCTTCCTCTGACTTCCAGCTCTCGGCTTTTTCTCGCCAATCCTCTCGCTCGACGTTGCTTCCTTTCTTCGACACAGCTATATACCTTCCATGAGGCATATAAACAGCTTTCTCTCCACTCCACTCCACAATCATGGAAAGCTTTGGTCCTTTCGTTTCAGTTCCATCTTTTTTTACTTGAACAATGACTTTTTCTCCTTGATGAACACATTTCCCAATCGTTAATGCCTTTTTTTCACGGTCAGATAGTGTGGACTGTACGTACGCTATCGTCTCGTCTCGATATAAAAAACCTTGCTTATTTCCGCCAAAATCAATAAAAGCTGCATTTAGTCCAGGTACTACTTTCGTAACAATTCCATAATAAATATGGCCAACAAGCGATTGCTCCTCATCTCGATTAAATCCCCAATCAAAAAGATTTCCATCCTCAATGAGGGCCCATCGCTTTTCTCTTGCTTTTGCATTAATAAGTAAATGTTGAATGATAATCACTTCTTTCAATAAGGCTGTTTTCGCAGAGTTTGTGGCTTTTCGAATCAGGTGATCATCAATGATATAGCCTTGTACCGGGCATCATTTCGTCTATTTTTGAGGGAAATTAACAGCGAAATGGAAGATTTAATCAAAAATATGATTAAATAGCCACAATGAATTCGAAAAGAGCCTTACAAATTTATATTTTTTCATTTAAGTATGTTTTCGCCGCAGCTTATTTTCCGTTAAATGGATAGGTTACTCGACATCTTTTCGACTACTTTTGAAAGGAGTTCATCGATGAATCATTTCATTAGCAACACTGGATTCGAAAAGAGCCTGAAACAAAGAAACAAGCTAGTGATTCACTAGCTTGTTTCTTTGTTTCAATCAATCTCTATACATCGATTGATTCTTATCAATAAAGATACAACAAATCCTTCGTTTTAGCCATAGTTCGTTTATCTGTAAAAAAGGCGTGAAGTAGTTCATTTTCATCTAGTTCTCCTGCCTCACGACCATTTTCCATCACAATGACTGGATGTTTATACCCTTTATAAAATCGTTGAAGAACGTGTAGAAGCGGCTCATCCGATTGTACCTTCATTGGCCTTAACCTACTCACGCTAGTTTTTTTTCCATAATAGCGCTCAAGTAAAAATTTCATATGAATGTAATACCTTTGTTTCCATTCTAACCAAAGTGAAAAATACAAAAAAGTCATCACAATCCATAAATGCAGGTGATAAGGAAATTGAAACAAAACGTAACCATGCAGAAGGACTAGTAGTCCCGTTGAGGTCAAAACACTCCATTTGTAGGCCTCCATAAACGGCATAAACGAGTGCAACACGATATTTACAAGCTTCCCACCGTCTAGCGGCCAAATCGGTAACAAGTTAAATAAAAGTATCATCCAATTATACAACTTAAAGGTTTCATAATAATACGGTGAAATCCAGCCCAGCGAATACATCCCCCATCCGAGCACAAGCAGCCACACGTGTTGAAGCGGCCCAGCAAGAACAACAAGCAACTCTTCTTTTTGACTCCGATTGCCAAATTCATCCATTTCAGCAACCCCTCCGAACGGAAGGAGAGCAATTCGTTTTATTCTCCAAGAAAAAACATGGGCGACAACCCCATGTCCTAGCTCATGAATAAACAAAATGCCTAGAACAAGAAGAACATCTATAAAATAACCTGTAGCGATAGAAATGCCAATGACAAGCCACAACAGCGGATGAATGTATACCTTTCTGAACAAATCCCCTATCCTATTCAAAGGTCATCACCTGAATCGGATCAATAAAGTCATTCTCTTGTTTTATGGCAAAATAAAATTCACCGGAGTCTTCGTTATTTTTCACCTGCCCAACAGGACTTCCAATCTCGACATAACTATATTGATCTACTTCAATATTTTCTAAATTTCCATACCAGGATTCTGACTTATCACTATGTTGAAGGATTACCATATTGCCAAACTCTTCATTTTTTCCAGCAAACAGTACAAAGCCACCTTTCAACGCTTTAACCTTTTCATTCATCCCCGTTTCGACCATGACCCCTTTTCCATTATGATCAAAATCCTCAATAATTTTTCCTGACGCAGGAACCGCATAATCTGGAGTAGTCACAGGAAGCGGACTGTTCGAGGCATCCTGTTTAGGAATAAAAGAAAGAGGCTTACCGAACTGCTCTTCATACCAAGCTGATACTGCAGCAAATTGAAATTCATTTCCCATGGTCGATTGAACATACGACCGAGCTTCTTCTAACGCAGGCGAGGAGTTTTTATATAAAATTCCAACAGACAATACCATCACAGCAGAAAGTAAAAGCTTTAATAAGAATGTTTCTTTGTTAAATAAGGGGTGAGTGGACATCGGTGGTTCCGAGACATACGATGAAAAACGTTCCCCCCCGTAGCGTTCCTCATCGGTTGGCATAAGCTCATCGTATTGAGAGGAATTTCCTGACTTACTCTTGATTTTTCTCGCTAATTGTTTACGAATTTCATCTGCACGATTACTCATCCCTCACCATTCCCTTTCACTAGTTTGTTCTAATGTATGACTTGTCCGTAATCAATATGTCAGAAAGATAGAGACAATCTCTGTCGTCAAGCAGGAATCGGTTTATAAGCGGATTATAAGCGGATTCACCTTTTTGACGTTGTGAAAGGCATACAAAAAACTAAAGGCAGCGGAAGTTAGGTACGGAAACCACTAAAAAAAGGAACTTCCCCTTAGAAGCTCCTCTCAAGTTAATTTCAGTTATTTCAATTCTTCTCCTGTGAAAACGGTGCAACCAATTCAACTTTCATACGATCAGGATCTTCGAAAAACACTGCATAATATTCATCGCCTCCTGCAAAGGGATGTCGATCTTGATAAAGAATGCGGTGGTCTTTATCAAGCAACTTCTGTGTTATCTCATCAACCTGTTCACGTGATTCAGCATGAAAGGCGAGATGATTTAACCCCACTCTGCAGCGATGATAAGGAGGATCAATATATTTCTCATTAACTTCAACAAACACCAAATACGTCTCATCTAGCTTGAAGCTAACCCCTTTATCCCACTTCTGATATTTTGAGTATCCCAATTCCGCCAAAAACCAACCCCAGAATGCTTCAGAGGATTTGAGATTTGATACATATAGTTCTACATGATGAATTAGTCCATGTGCCACTTGTTGTTCTACTCCTTCCAATGAAAAAATCCTCCGATGATCTCGAAGGAATTTTTTTCTATACTTTCGCTCCAAAGAACTTTTTGATTTTCGTAAATACGCCCGACTTATTTCCATCTAATACCTGAAGTGGAACAGATTCTCCTAGAATTCGACGAGCAATATTACGGTAAGCAATCGCTGCTTTACTCGTTGGATCCATTGCAATAGGTTCACCTTTATTGGAAGATAAAATGACATTATCGTCATCTGCGACGATCCCGATTAAATCGATTGAGAGATGCGCAGTAATTTCATCCACATCTAATATATCTCCGGCATTCATCATATGGGTACGAATTCGATTTATCACCAATTTAGGTGGTTCAATATTTTCTTTTTCTAACAAGCCAATAATGCGGTCTGCATCTCTCACAGCAGATATTTCAGGTGTTGTAACAACAATGGCCCGGTCTGCACCTGCGACGGCATTTTTATACCCTTGCTCAATTCCTGCAGGGCAATCAATGATAATATAGTCGTAGTCTTGTTTTAAATTATCAATAAGTTTTTTCATTTGCTCAGGAGAAACAGCTGTTTTATCACTCGTTTGAGCAGCAGGAAGGAGAAATAATTTATCATCAAAACGCTTGTCTTTTACAAGTGCTTGATGAATCTTGCAACGCTCTTGTACTACATCAACGAGGTCATAGATAATTCTATTTTCTAAACCCATGACAACGTCTAAATTTCTCAATCCAATATCTGTATCAACTAAACAGACCTTTTTCCCTTGTAAAGCTAGTGCCGTACCGACGTTAGCAGATGTGGTTGTTTTACCGACACCGCCTTTTCCAGACGTAATGACAATGGCTTCACCCATGTGTGTCCCCCCCTTTAAAACTGGTAATCTCTGGTCGTAGATGTTTTAATACTTGTAGGCGATCAACAATAATCTGATCATTCCTATTTATCAAAGCACACTCCATCTCATGAGAACTTTCTTCATCAGCAGAGTCTGGAGCTCTATTTAAACAATTTGCAATTCTAAGTTGAGTAGGAATCATTTTAGAGGCTACTATTACACTATTTTTTTTCCCGTAACAGCCTGCATGAGCTATTCCTTTTAATGAGCCCATGACATATATATTTCCAGAGGCCATAATCATTCCTCCTGGATTTACATCCCCAACTAAAAGTAAATCTCCTGGCACTTCTACCACTTGCCCCGAGCGAACAATGCCAACAATAGAAGTAATTTCGTCTTCTTCTTTCGCTTTTTGCGCTTCTTTTTTTGTGATGACATTGCTAGTAATGTCTTCTACAACAAGTTTTCTTTTTTTACGAACAAGTTCTTTTACTTCTTCTTGTTGTACATCTGTTAAGTACCGATTGCCTGTTTCGATATTCACCGTTATCAGTGGAGTATCATCATGGTCATGATAATGAGCTGATAACTTCAAATCTAATTCACGTTTTAGCTCTTCAAAGGAGCACGAATCATTAAGATGAAGAGTTAATCCTTCTTTTGTACCTTTAATCATGACATTTTGTTTTTTCTTCATGGCGCAATGTTCACCTCAGTCGTCTTTTAATTCGACAAATGCAAATGAAATTCCTTTTTTTTATCAAAAATACTACACTACTCTTCTTCTTGAATTTTCTTTAATTTTAACAGTAGTGTTTTTAGTGGCATGCTCATCAGAATTAAAGCTATCGCATTGACTATCATGGTTGGAAGTAACCGCCACTCCACAAATTGCGTATGGGAAAGGCTCGTTTTTTGAAGCAATGAATACAATTCAAACACTGCAAAATCCATCAGAATGATCCCTAGAAACGACACAATTGACGTTACGATTACGTTTGCATCAAATAGCTTCATAATCTGCGAAACGAGATAAACCACGATAGGAAACAAATACAAATATATGCCGATTATCCCAGTAAAATAAAAATCAAATAGAAAACCAAAAATGATTGCATACACAAAACCTGTTTTCTGCCCCTTATAAATACCAATAAATAAAAGGAGTATTAACAAGAAATGTGGAACGACTACACCGTGCTGCCCGAATATTTCTGATGAAAATAATTGAACAAATAGACTCTCGCTATAAAAAATCAAAGTCGCGACTATAGGGAGAACAAATCGTCTCATTCTTCATTCTCCTCATCTGTCACACCAATTTGACGTTGAATCACGTAAACATGTTCTAAATCATAAAAATCTGCATTCGGTTCAATGTAAGCTGTTTTCGTAAGGCCTAACTTATCAACCGCTACCTCTGTCACTTTACCTATAGGCAATCCTTTAGGAAAAACCCCTCCAAGTCCAGACGTGATGACTTGTTGACCCTCTTTAATTTCTTTGTCATAAGGAACAATTGTGAGTATAAGTTTTTGCTTTTCCTCATCGTACCCAATAATCCACCCGTAGTCGTTCTCATCTCCTTGCACAATAGCGGACACTCGGTTCCGTGGATTAGATGACGTTAACAATTCAACAGTAGATGAAAATTTATTTGCATCTTTCACTTTACCAATTAACCCTTGCGCGGTACGAATGGCCATGTCATCTTTTACCCCGTGAACGGAGCCCTTATCGATCGTAATCATAGCTTCCCATTGATCAGGATTTCTTGCAACTACGGTAGAATGTATTGCTTCATATGCTCTTAAGTCATCTTGAATATCTAACGCAAGTCTGAGTTCTTCATTATCTTGTTCTAAATCTTTGACTTTTGTTTCTAGGGTGGCAAATTCCTCAAGACGAGATTTCAATTTTTGATTTTCATTGTATGTATTTTGTAATTCTACCGTATCTTCAAAGAAGCCCGCTACGTAGGAAGCGGGCTTAGAAACAATAGATTGTCCAAAACCAACAATATCTTTTACAAATTGTTCAGGCCAGGGAATGTTTTCTCGCTCTTTTAAAGAAAATCCAAGCAATGCCACAAGAAGGATTATGCTCACGAGTAAAACAATCAGGCGCTTATTCAGAAAGAACGGTGGCATGAAAGTAACACCTCAGTCTAGTAAATTAGCGTGAATCTTTAAGTTTATTTTTAAACAGATCAATATGATCTAATGATTTACCTGTTCCAATTGCAACGCAATCTAGTGGATCCTCAGCAATCATTACAGGCATATTGGTTTCTCGACTAATGACCTTATCGAGGTTCCTTAACAATGCACCACCACCCGTTAATACAATACCTCTATCCATAATATCTGCTGCTAGCTCTGGAGGTGTCTTCTCTAAGGTGTTTTTAACTGCATCAACGATAGAATAAACCGTATCTTTTAAAGCGCCAGCAATTTCTTCAGCGGTAATTTCCATCGTCTTCGGTAGCCCAGTAAGAAGATCTCGTCCACGAATTTGCATATCTTCGACTCCATCTGCATCTCCAGCAGAGCCTACTTCCATTTTTATCGCTTCAGATGTTCTTTCACCAATCATCAAATTATACGTCTTGCGGATATAATTTGTGATAGCATCATCCATTTCATCTCCAGCCACACGAATCGATTGGCTTTCGACAATCCCGCCTAGTGAAATAATCGCAACTTCCGTCGTCCCACCACCGATATCGACAACCATACTACCAGTTGGTTCCCATACAGGCAAATTTGCGCCAATAGCAGCCGCAAAGGGTTCTTCAATTGGATAAGCATCACGAGCACCAGCTTGTCTTGTTGCATCAATGACTGCTCGTTTTTCAACATGAGTAATGCCTGTTGGAACACATACCATGACATAAGGCTTACCTGCAAAGATACTTTTATTTTTCATTGCTTGCTTTATATAATATTTCATCATTGCAGCTGTCGTATCGTAGTCAGCAATAACACCATCTTTCATTGGTCGACGAGCTACTACATTTCCCGGTGTACGTCCGATCATATTTTTAGCATCATTTCCTACTGCTAAAATTTGTTTTGAGACTGTTTCCATTGCTACAACAGATGGTTCACGTACAACAATACCCTTCCCCTTTACATATACAAGGGTATTTGCGGTACCTAAGTCAATTCCTAAATCTCTCGTTCCAAATCCAAACATTCGTTGTATCTCCCTTTCTGATACGAAATATATAATGGTCCATTCAATGTGTCACATGAATTTTTTTGGTTTTAAATGAAAAAAATCATAACTCTCATTATAGCGTAACAATCTAAAAAATCATAGTATCATAAATAGCCTTTTTCTTTTAAACTGACGTATTTTTTTTCACCAATAATAAGGTGATCCAACACTTCAATCCCTATTATCTTACCACACTCTACCAATCTTTTCGTCACTTCAATATCTTCACGACTTGGCGCAGGATCGCCCGAGGGGTGATTGTGGACACATATAGGTATAACTTTGAGCGATTTTCTTTTCATCTGGATACTTTTAGGGGAATTTCTTCGAAATAAAAGGCTTTCATGAAGTTATTTATTGCCCAATTATAGATTTAGATGGGCGTTATTATGGTAAAATGTAGACAATACTATTTGGGGGAGGTTTCAATGTTAATCACTTCGAACAAATACAAATATATAGTTAAAGAAATAAGAGTTCGAGATTATGAAAGAGGACAGATTAGAACAAAAAAGGTTATCTGTATAGGGTTAATTGATAAGGAATCAGGATTATACTTCCCTCACCCATTAACAGACTTTATAAGGATTAAATATGAGCTAGTTGGTAGATCATTAAACTCGCAAACACTCCCAGCATATGTAGTATGCAGGTTTCTAAACTTTGTAAATTCTCAAATCCACCAAGAAGACATGCACTTTTCTCCCCTCATTGAAAGTGGGATTTATGGTTTGAATTTAAAGCACGGTAGCATGTTTATATCCCACCTAACTTCTAAAGGCTTAAGCTATTCTACAGTCACTCAATACGAAAGAATACTAACTACATTCTATTACTACTTAAAAGAAGTAAGCTTTCTCCATATAGACTTACCAGAAAAACCAGGAACACATTCAGAAATAAATAAAACTAATATCTTTAGAGGAGCACAGTTACAAACAAAAGTTCCATCTAAGAGAGTTAGACCGGACAAGAGGTCTAAACTAAAAGACTTCGGAGAAAACCGATATGAGCTAACCTACCAATTCATTAATATAGCAAGAGAAATAACACCAGACATTGCCTTTGGGATCTGCTTACAATTTTTCGGGGGATTGAGAAGAGGAGAGATTGTAAATCTAACTAGAGGGGATATTTTAGTTAATTATCGCAATTCCATTAATGTTGAGATTAGAGATAATAGAGAAAAATTATTTAAACACTTAAAAGATACTAAAAGTGAATACCCAAAGCGATTAAACTATCTTCAATCAAACCTATGTGTTCAAACCATTATAGATACTGACTTGGTCTGGGAGACCTACGATGAACATATAAAAGCATTAGAATATAAAAGTGAACAAAAAATGATAAAGAACCCGTTCTCTTTCTTTGTAGACACTGACGGAAAACCAATGTCTGGAAAAGTTTATGAACGAAGGTTTAAAAAAGTTAAAAAGTACTTTCTTGCATCATTATTGGAGGCTAATCGTTTCAGTGAATATAAAGTATTTACTGAAGCTTATTGGGGGACACATATTGGCAGAGGTATATTCACAAATTTCCTTTTAGACATGGGATTAACCGTTACTCAAATAGCTATTGCAAGAGGGGATAGAAATATAAATTCATCTATGGCTTATGTTGATCAAAAATTATCAACTGAATTAATAAACAAAGCTATTAATGATATGAAAAATGCTTCTTATAACCAAAATACTCTTTTCAAAACTAATCCGAAGGATGGTAAAGAGAAACGTGAAACAAGATTTAGTTACTATTAATCAGATAAGTACTAACCCACGGTATTCATACTTGGAATTGACACGTTTTAATATTCAGAAGTTAGAGCAATATGGATTTATTACCGTTCTCAAAGAAGAAGAAGTATCCTACGTTTCAATTGTGCAATTAGAGAATCATAAGAAAGTTGAAAAAGAATTCTTTGATAATCATGTGTCCTTCTTATACTTTATTGAAAAAGTCTTCAAATTAAATAAGACTACACCAAAAAACATTTATAAATTAGCATTAATTAAAAACAGTTGTTTGAAATTGACTATCAAAATGTTTATGAATAAAGAATATGTTAGCAAGCAAGATTATAATAATTTCTTTAATACCTTTATTCATAAGATAGATGTGTTAAATCAGTTGGGAATTTCAGAAAGTTTGTATCAACAAAAGCTCGTTGAATTGAATATATGTGAGACTCCTTTAACCCCACGTTCTAGGTTTATTTATTTAAGTGATTATAAAACACTAAAAATAAACGTTAATAAAGATGACTATCTAAATGATAATCATACCTGGCTAGTTGCTGCAAGAGTTATTAAAGATAAAAGGTACAAACATATAGCTAGTAATGTAGAGTCATTATTAAGAATTGCTAAAGCAGGACATATTAAATATTACACAAATTCTGACAATGTTGTTTTTGTAGAAGAACGCACATTAAATGAATATGCTGAAGAAGTATTAATACTAAAAAATGATTATTATATGATAACTAAAGTAACAAAGTTATTAGGAATTAAACAGTTTAATATTAGTCAGTTAAGTAAAAGTTTAATTCCAAACTTATTACATATATGTTATCAGAAAAATATTGATGTGAAATATTATGAAATACCTATTCAGTCCGAAACATTATATATTCACCGAAAATCTTTTGATCAATTTTTATTAGATCATATCTCCAATAACCAGATTGTCAAGGATTATCAGTTAGAAATTAATACACTCAACAGACTTGTGAAGAGATTTAAAATTAAAAGATTAACACTTCACTACACCTTATCTCTGTTCAATAAAAAAGAAATTGAACAATTGTTTGAAAACAGCCCTCACCCATTAGCAGCCAATGTAATAGAAAAAGATAATTCTAAACTATGCAACTACTATAATTTTGGTCAAGTAAAATCATTGCTCAGTGCAACCCAAGGCCAGATGGTACACATACGGAAAGAGGAACAACTTAGTTTTGAGTATTACCAAGGTACCACAATTTATTTTAAAGGTGATATAGATAAATTGTTGGAAATTCAGACAAATGCCAAAGAAAAATACTATACGTCAAGTTACATTTACAATAAATTAGGAGCAAAATACATTAATCTTCAAAGATTTAAAGCTTGTAAAGTATCTACTTTAATTAGAGCTGCTTTCAACACTAGAAGTAGCATGCACTTTTATCTTAAAAGTGACATAGAACCTTATATTAATAACCATCAAATAAAAAGACAGATTTCAGAATTAGAGCTTACCAATCCCAAAGAAGTTTTTTTACATAGGATTAAAATTGAATCATGCGATTTCTTAGAAAAAAACACTTTCACTTATGAACAATGGATGAATTACTGTATGGAAAAATTAGAATCTTCCAGTACTAATACATCGCCAACAACGATCCCGAAGTTAGTAAACTGCTCAAAAAGACTAACTTCTTTCCTTAATGACGAAGAGCTTTATAAAAAGCAGACAACCGAGATCAATTTTGCCCTTTTTAGAGATAACGTCCCTATAACCCATCAGCATGCTTTCTATGGCTTCCTAAATAAATTAAGTGATGAACTTTCCATACGAAAATTACCACTAATTAATATTAAAAAAATTTGGAACCCTTATAAAAAAGAAACACCAGAAAATGAAAAAGCAAAAGAGATATATACCTATGAAGAATATAAAAAGATATTCGATTATGTCATAAATATAGATAAGCATAAAAAAATAGCAATAGAAGATGCAATGGATACCAAAAATAACCAAACTAATACCTACTATGCATCTTCTTGGTTTTATGTGATGATGCATCTTAATAATGCTTGGCGTCACCAAGATATTTGCACTCTTCCTTGTATCGAATTAAAGGAACTAAACATAAATTCTTTAGAGCAATTTAAAGATATTAACTTGTCCTTAAAACAAGCACAACAGATAATAAATCAGATAATCACAATGAATCTAACCGTTTCAAAAACAAATGTAACTAATCAATTCTTTTGTTCAGAAGAGCTAAAAATCCCACTAGCAACAGCAGCTATAATATGTCAGCTTATTAATAACCAATCATCAACTATTAAAAATCATTTGATAGATTTCGGAAATAAAAATCAAAAATTTTCAAGAAAATCTCAAAAAAAGTTCTTTTCAAACTTTGTTGATAAATCATTTATATTCGAAAATCGAAAATTTAATAGAACTCTCCTTTCGTTTATGTATAGTTTATTAGTAAACAATGGCCATGGTGGAGCTGCACTTGAAGTAGCTCAGCGTTTAAGAGCACACAAAGATCAGGAATCTACTAATATTTACATAAAGATTCCTGAAAACGAATTTAATTACCTTAGTAGACAATTGTTTAAGCGTAACCACTTTGGATATATTCCAAGCTTGTTTTTAGATACACTTAATGACAGTTCCCTAACATACAATCAAAAAACTAATAACATAGTGGAAATAAATAAGATAATGGGTGGAATATATGGAATTGAAGTAACTTCCGGCTTTATAAATTCTATATTATCTGAGAAAAAAACTATTATGGATATGGTGCTAAGTATGGGAAAGGAAGAAGTACTTGATTTTTTATTTAAAATTGACTGTGAATTATTACCAAGTAAAGAAGAGAACTTTCAATGCTTACTCTCTGAAACTGGATGTATAAAACCTTTTGAAAACTGTAGAAGGTGTGCATACTCCATTCCTAATTTTTATGCTTTATCTGCAATAACTGAAAGTATAAGTCAGCTATTAATTAATTTCTCTAAGGACTTTCAAAATACACTATATGATACTGAGAAAATAAAATTAGCTAACCTTCTATTTAGAGAGATAGATATCCTTTTCGAAGCCTGTGTGGAGTTTGGCCAAGAAGAAGTATTTCAATTTTTCAAAGGAAATAAAGAAGGATATTTTAATTTATTAGACTTATTAGATGACGTTACAGGTAATTATGATTTAAAAAATTACTTAACATATAAACCAACTTAGTAAAGGAGAAGTATGAGTAATTTAAACTTAAACCAATCAGCTGTTAAAGAGTTAGAAACATTTTCGGAATCTTCATTTTCATTATTAGAGACTTTAGAGAGTGCAAAACAAACAATTGCAGAACTAATAAATATGGAAGTTTTTCTATCAAGGAGTTTTGATGAAGACATCTGGGTGCTAGCCAATCCTAATTCTAAAGGAAGAACACATACATTGGATTTTAATAGGTTTAGATTCGCTAATAAATCCTTAGATATAGTGCTAATAGTTAAATGTTGGGTCTCAGAACAATTAAATAATTTTAAAACAACAACTGTTTACCATCAATATCATTATTTTTTAATGGGCTACGAGCAGTCTAATGGATTAGATGAGAGAGGTGTAGACCCTTTTATTAGATGGCTTCATTTGTCTCAAGTTAATAATAACGCTAAAATCACGATAATTACTTCTACTCTAAATTTTTTGGATTTTAGTGATTTAAAAAATGGAGAAGTTTATATACCAAAATTACATGAAATAAATCAAAAGTTAAAATTTACTCGAGGTATACGGAAACTTCCTCCTTCAAAAGAAATATTAACATTTTCATATTACCTGGATAAGTATTTTTTACAATTACTAGATGATAGAAGCGAAGAAGGAACAAAAAATAATAGACAAAAAGAAAAGATCCTTTATTACCCAATTTTATTATGGTGGAGACTCACAAATATTATACCAATGCGAAGTGTTGAATTTGCTTCTATTGAGAGGAATTGCTTAATTAAGAATGATAATAATTATTTTATTCGTTTACCAAGAAGAAAATTGAAATCTATAAATAAGCGTAATGTACAAATAATAGACACTGTTGCTATTTCAAAGGAAATGTATGAGATTATTAACTCTTATATAAAAGAGACTGAGCCTTTTGGAGAAACTAACACTTTGATTTCCTACCCTTCTCTAATATGGACTGATTCCTCAAACAGGCGAAAGAGACAAAAAAGAGTTATTAGGAATTTTAATAGAGAAAATTTACAAAGACTAATTACTAAATTCTACAAAGAGATAATAAATGACAAGTACAACTGTAATATTAAAAGAGGAAATCAAGTTAGCCCTAATGATACCAGACACCTTGCTTTCACCTCGCTAATGATGCAGGGAATTTCCCCTGTAGAAATTGCTCGACTTGGTGGCCATCAAACTATAAGTGCACAATATCACTATTCCTCACATTTAGAATATTGGATTGATAGCGAAGTGTTCAAATTACTAAGTAGGCATAGACAATTACGATTCTTTGAAGGTAAAGAATCTATCAAACATATCCCTAACGAAATTAAGCTAAAAGCTTTTCACCCCCCTACTTCTAACTACAAAGGCAAGCTAAAAATAGGTTACTGTACAGATAATTTGCAAAGGTGCGAGTCCGAGGAATGCCTTTTATGTAGCCACTGGAGAATTGAACCTGAAGAGTTTTTAATTAGATCTAATGAAATCAAAAAAGTCTTATATAAAAGAAGAAAACATATTCATGAACTTCATGCATTCATAGAAAATCTACATAAAAATATTATTAACGATCGAATTAACTATACAAATCCCAAATCAATTCAACAGCTAAAGACTTTATCAAACCAAATTAATTCAGAAATCAGAAGCATTTCCCATCTTAGGGCATTATTTATAAAAGAGGGTTTTGAAAATGAGTAAAGTAGGACGAAAAATAAAACTTAGTGAAGAAAAAGTTGATGAAATAATTTATCTCTTCAAGACCGAAAATGCCTTGTCTGGAAAAATTAAATATGGAGATATCTATCAGTTTGCTAACAAGCTAGTTGATCAGGGTCGCTTAGACAAGAACACATCTGATTCTTTCTGGAGAAAAAGTGGGAGATTGGGAAGGAAAAAAGTTGATGAAGCCAATCAAATATTTGCACACGAACTGAATAAATCAACAGTACAACAAATACCTAACATTACAAATATTATTAACCGAGACTATAAGAATAAAGAGGATTTGCTAAATTCATTATTGCCAATCGAAAAACAGTTACAAAAAAGCCTGGAAACTCAGAATAACTTAAAACATAAGAATAATTTATATCAAGAAGAAATAACAAAATACAAAGACAAAGTTTTAAAATTAAATAAGGAAAAAAGCGAACAGCAGCAACTCCTTTTTGAATTATTCTATTACATTTTATCAGAAGCCAATGAAAGCACTAAATCATTAGCAAAAAAAGCTATGAAAGAAATTTTTAATGACCCTTTATGTTTTTACCCAAATATTAAAGAAGAGGAAACTACATCTCTTAAGGAGAATAAGATACTTTCTATCAATAATAAAAACAATGAAAATAAACTTTCTAATAAGTTTAAGGAGAGATTTAAATGAGAAGAATTTAAATCTCTCGAATTTCTAATCTACTTATCTTCATATACGGTAAAAATTTCTTTAGTTATTTTGTAAATTAACTTAATTTCTTGCTCTGATTTAGAATTCAAAATATTATCTAATAAATCCAAAACCTCTTTTTTATCTAGGTATTGGTCTTCAATGTTTATAGAATCATAATTAAATATAGTCCCTACGTTAATTTCCAGTCCATCTATAATCTTTTCAAGGGTCTGAAGGGTAATATTTCTCTCTCCTCTTTCCACTCCAGCTAGAAATGATGTTTGCAACTTAGATCTTTCCGCTAACTCATCTTGGGTTAGCTTCTTTTTTTTTCTAATTTCTCTAATATTCATTCCAACGAATTTCGCTATGTTTTCCAATTTTAACTCACCTCTATAATTAGAGTAGGTCAGTTAAAACTCCCAAAACAGATACATACAATATAACTTTATTTGATTTTTGTACTTAAAAGTACTATTATTGATTTTGAAAATACTATGTTTATTAGAGGAGATCAACATGAATAATTATTTAACATCAAATATAGTAATTGAAAATGTATTACAATCAAAAATGAGGGGTAGAGTTTCTTATCAGGGGAACTTACCTTCACAAACTGCAATAAACCTTTCCTACTCAAAACCTTATAATTCACCAACAGGAAAAGGCTATCAGAGACCCGTCGATAAGAATCGTTGTAAGGATTTTGCAAAATATTTGTCTTTAGGAGAAGATTCTTTATATACTCCAATTTTACTAAACGCCGGAGGCAATTGGGAATTTCAATATTACGATAAGACTCGTCCTTTATATGGACGTCTAATATGTACAAAAAAGGCAAGCTTAATGGATGGTCAACATAGATTAGGTGGAATTAAAGAATATGTTTCAGACACAAACATTACATTGAATGTTCCATTCCTCGCTTTTCACTACTTAGATGAAGATGAGGAAATAAAACTTTTCGATACCATTAACACAAAAGCAAAAGGAATCGGAACATCTTTAAGTAGATATTTAAATCGGGATAATGATGATATTAGTTGGGTGGCTACAAACCTAATTACCAATCCTGAAAGTCCCTTTTACAAAAAAGGAACTTTAATTGGAAAGAGAAATAAAGAAAAACACATAACTCTTCAAAATATATATCATATTGTTCTTTTGTTAGTTAATAAATCTAAATTAGCTGATCTACCTAAGGAAAGAATTCTGAGTCTATCTTTATTTTATTTCAATGCTGTTAGAGAATTATTGCCCACACAATGGGCTGATAATAAATTGTTTAGATTAACACATATTATTTCTCTAAAGGCTATTTCCATTGTTGGAAACGTATTGATTAACGAACATTTCCTTCAAAAATCTCATCAACCAGACTCAGCAAAGATCATTAAAAAATTAAACGTTCTAGTTGAAATTGATTGGTCATCCAATGGGGAATTAAAATATATTAAGGGTGGCAATGGTGCAAAGATACTTGCGAATGACCTTTTAAACCTTATGGAATATTAAATGTTCTTAATGAAACTAAAAGCAGCCAACATTTCTTTGTTGGCTGCTTCTATTTAATAATTCTTATTTTAATAGCTTATCTTTAAAATCTTCACGGAAACCTTGTTTTAACTCTTTATCATCTGAGTAAAATTTAATACCAATCAAACGGATTTGATCATTTTCACTTAAGACTTCCACTTCTTCTCTTTCTGATAAGGAAAGTAAAAACTCCTGCTTCCACTCGTCTTGCTCTCTTAAGTTATCTCCTTTGGGTTCAAGAAACACCTGATAAGTATAATCTGAATCCTTGAGGTATAAAAGGAAATCAGGCATGAATCCCCGCACTCCATCAACCTCTACAATTTTGACTTTCCTTTCATTTCTAATCAGATATACTTCATTATATCGTTCTCTTAGTTTATCGATATAATCATTAATAAAATCTATTAGATTACTCTCTAAACCATTCACAATTGCTTGGTCGTAAATATACCAATCATGGTCTCTCATGTTTCTTGTACGAATTACTTGTGTTACGTTACTAACTCGCTGATTTACTTTATTCATCTCAACAACGTAGTCATTCACTAAACTAGAAAATGCGACTCCTTCAAAAACTGGTGTACCACGTTCTTTCAAATAATTTGAACGAATATTCTTCTCTGCATAAGTTAAAAATCGTTCTACAATAGAAAGTTTTTCATCTGGTGTTAAATCTTCTGCTTTAAGGGATGAAGGAAGTGAAAGATTGATCATTAGATCACCTAAAAACCCTTCCCCTTCTATAAACTGCTTCATACTTGTAATACTTGGTATAAAATTTTTTAAATTCTCATATCGGTAAAAGGAATTTCGTTGGATTGCCTTTTGTAACATACTTTTTGAGACTAATAATTTTTCCTCATGTCTTTTTATGCCTGCTGTCATTGTACTGCCGGATAAATATTGATACTCGACTGCTGTTTCATATTGAATATCATATACTTGAGAAACGTTATAATCTGTAAAAGATTGATAATCTGATGCTGAAGTTGGAATAAGCTTATTAATGTATATTTTCCCATTTTTAAAAAAATCCATTTTTCGAATGTTAGGTTTTATTTTTGCAACCATTCGTTCGAACTGATCTTCTTTCACTTGAATATTAGCTGCTTCTAAGGATTTTTCTAAATTCTTAATATAAGCACTATCATTTATAGTATGATAATGGAGTGTTTCAATGACCTTCAATTCGTTTCCTACATAATCATACTTGCGAGTATATGTCTGTTTCCCTTTAGTAGTAAACGGATAGTATCTAGCTCCTCTCCCAATAAGCTGTGCCTCACTATCAGTGGTTGTCTTAGTACTTGCAGATCCTTCACTTATCCTAACAATATCAAATAAATTTAACACATCCCATCCCTCATTAAGTTTTGCCACAGCAAAAATTGTACGTATAGGATTATTATCATCTTCCAAAGTATTCAATAATAGTGCGTTTCCTTCTGATAAAAAAGAAGAATCATTCGCATTCAATGTAGTTTCATTTGTAAATTCCCATTTTAGGTCATTTACTACCTTATTGAGATCTATTTTTTGATAATACCTAAACATCATATACCATATACTCTCTGGGTTTTGATATACTATTGCACCTTTATCAATAACTCTTTTCAAGTGGTCTACTGTCATTTCCTCTACCATTGACAAGAAGATTTTATTTGCTTCAATTGAAGTTGCAATTTTATTTGATTTAAATAAGATTATCGGCTTTAAATGAATACCATGTTCTTTACCTATGTATTTGCGATACTGACTTAGTAATAGGCTATTTAACATCTTTTGTTTGTCATCTTCATTAGCACGAAGTAATACTACGTTCTTTGAATATCCGTCTTCCATAAATCTTTTCAAATCATATTGAAAAACTATCTTATCCTGATACTTCTGGAATAATGAATCATTTGTTAGGTCAATTGTTGCAGTGTACTCGACTAGTCTATTCGATACGTTTCTTCTTAATAACCTTGAAACAGTGCTCTCCCATGTTTTTTCTTCTAATTCTTTTGTATTGAGCTTTTTTTTATCATTACGCGTTAAGGCATTGATATGATGTGCTTCATCAGCTAATAAAACTAAATCAAGTTCACTTAATGATTCATAAGTAAGTCCATTTTCACGGGGAGTAGTTAAATCAGAATGCAGTTTTTGAATCGTTGTTAGCTTTAAATAAATTGTATGTTTTGCAGGTAGAACAGGAAATACATCAACAACCTGGATTGTCACTGGATTTCCTTCAATTACAATACCTTCTGGCCGAAAAAGGTATTTAGGCGATGATACATTCATTAAATTATCATAAGTTTTTTTTATTATGGCATCACTGTTCACGAAGAATATAAAATTTTGATGACCTTTTTCTTTAAACAAGTAAAGAATTGTTGAAGCTAATACCAATGTTTTTCCTGAACCAGTCGCCATATGAAACAATAGGTGATTAAAAGATAAATCAGCCGCATCTGATTGCTGTGTGTATATAAAATGGCGCAACGCCTCCTCCTGGTAAGGGCGAAGGGTATGACTCAAATTTGAATATATATAATCAGGTATTTCTGGTGGCGTTTCAAATATATCGTTAAAGCGTTTTTCTATACGGGAATGAAGAATTTCATTGCTCATTATTCTTCACCACCAAGTTCTTTCCTGTATAAAACATTCGGTTGAATTTTTTATCAGCTATAGAAAAAACATATTGATCATCTTCCATCTCGGAATATCCTAAATACATTTGATTTGCATCCAAACTCTTAATCAACACTTTTTTCTTTTCTTCGAATGTTAAAGCATGAAAGCCACTTTCCTCATTTGTCAATTTATCAAGATTTACTCTATAGTCAAAAAAAGCACTATGAAACATCTCTAAAATAACTCGTTCAAGCTGGGTATCTGTTTCAGTACCTTGAATACGCTTTACAAAATGCTGATTTAACGGTAGCATTTCTGCGTAGACAAAGCTTCCTCCACCTTGCCAATTTAAGTCCTTTGAAATACCCCCTTGTTCACCGGCTATTACTTTTTGTAACCGGGGAACTGAAACACTTTCAATATAGTCCATTTGTTCAATTCCAATAAATCTTCGTTGCATCTTCATTGCCACAGCTTGAGTCGTCGCTGACCCCATAAAGAAATCCAAGACAATATCTCCCTCGTTTGAACCTAAGTGAATTACACGTTGAAGCAATTTTTCAGGTTTAGGGGTTGAAAAGGTCTCTACATCATCCAAAGCATTCACTTCTCTTTTAGCATCTTGGTTGTGCCCAACTTCTGAATGTTTCCAAATTGTCATTGCAGTAACCCCGTCTTTCACTTCACTTAAAAAGCGTTTAATGCGGGGCACATTATTACCATCTTTTCCAAACCAAATGCGTTTATCATTAATCATTTCTTCTAATTTTTCTTTCGTTACTCTCCAACAGTATCCAGGGGGAGGATTGACTTCCCTTCCTGAGGGAGTAGTGATAGTATAGTCTGTATTTGCACTATATGTTTTCACTGATAGGTCACCAGATGTCCAGGGTCCCCTTGGATCGTTGTCACTATTGGTATATCTGCTATTCATCTCTTCACTTCGGGGAAGTAAATTTGGTCGCCAGATCTCTTTGTTTTTTGCATAAACTAAAATATGATCATGACTGTCTGACAACCAAGTTGCATCATTTTGTGGTGAGAATTTTTTCTCCCAAATAACATTTCCTACAAAGTTATTTGAGCCGAATATTCCATCACATAGTACCTTTAAATAATGTGACCCATCATCATCAATAGATATCCATATTGAACCGTCTTCCGAAAGCAAATCTTTCGCAACTTCTAGCCTATTCTTCATAAAAGTAAGCCATGTAGATAACTTGAAATTTGAATTATAACCGAATGTATCGTCTTTTTTCTTCTCTATAAAATAATAAGGTGGATCAATGAAAATTTGTTTAACCTCTCCTGCATATCTAGATTTAAGAGAATGAAGGCCGATTAAGTTATTACCTTTTAATATAAGGTTTTCCCCTTCATCAAACTCATTTATATCTTCAATCCCATACTTATTATATTTCTTAATATTGGTCATTACTTTAGGAGACAATAGTGTATCTATCTCTTCTTTTGCTAATATAGAATGTAAGTAGATCTCACTTCTTTTTGTATCTTCATTTGTCATGCCGCCTTCAAGAATACAATCTTTATGTGGAAAATCTATTACAATATCTGAATTATATTTTAGATATTTTCCTTCAGTGGTTAATCCAATCTCATTACTATATTTTGTGTAACTATTTTCCAAATAGTTTTTATATCTTAGCATACTAATAAACTCATCTATTTTAAATATATAATTATTAGACACCCTCACAGAATATGTCTCTTTAATAACATCATTAGTTAATAGAGGTTCTACCAATTCTAATTTATAATTACGAAGATCTTCTATTACTTTATTTTTCAATAAGGTGTCTTCTTCCCAATATTCTGGAATGTCAGAAAGCACCTTGAAAATTTCCTTTTGCAGCTTTGTCTCCACTATAAATCCCCCTAAGCATTTAATACTTATTCATAGATTATCATTATGTTATTTTTACTATTTTCGGTCCTTCTTCTGTATAACCTGTTATATTATACTGAACTACGCCTCTATTCCTCATCTTAATAGAGACCAACTGTGCAAAGTCTTCATTATGTGTTGAGATTACAATGTGTTTGTCATTATACCTTGAATCCATAATAGCTCTAATAACGTCAATTAAAGCAAGTATATTTACATCATCCATGCTTTGAATTGGATCATCTAGAAACAATTGATTTAGACTACTGTATCGTTGTGTAAGTCCTAATCCCAGAAAAATGCTTAATGCAAGAATATTTAATTGGGCTGCACTGAACATTTGATCTAAGTATAATTCAATTTTATCGTCTAATTGAGTTTCTCCAATAAAATTTGTTCCTCTTTCAGTATTAGTAATATGCAATTTTTTATGGAAAGGATGTGGATTAATAGTCTCATATACCCAGCTGATAATTGGATGTTTTTCTAATCTCTCCTTTACAACACGCCTTTGTTGACCAAGCAATTTACCATGAAGATCACTTACTTCTTCACGGTACTCTTCAACTATTTTTCTTTTATTAGACAATTCTAATATTTTGTTATCTAACTGATCGAATTCTTTTAACGACGATTCATACTCAACTGGAAGTTTAAGCTTTAACATTTCCTTAATAACAGATAAAACTTCCATGATAAAATTATCTTTATCATTAATCTTTTTTATTTGTTTTGTTAATTGTTCCTCAGAAAATTCATTAATTCTTTCCTCTTTAAGAATGGATATCTCATTTTCCATATCTGATATACTGTCTATATCATTTAATATTACATACTTTTCGGCGTTCATTTTAAACCAATCATCTTTAGTTTTAATGAATGCTTTGAGTTCATTTGATACTAGATTTGTTTTTAATTCTCTTGCACCAAACAAGATTTTAAAAGATTCATCAAGCTTATTTAATTTACTTGAAGCTTTATCTAATTCTTTCTGCTGCTTATTTACAATACCTTCATATTCCTCGATTTTCTTATTGATTTGTTCTTCTGTTCGGCTATATAAGGAAGTATATTCATTTCTGATTTTATCTAGTTTTGTAATTAGTTTATTTATCACTTCTTTTTGTAACAAACCTTGTAGTAACTTTACTTCTTCAATAATTCCGTTTTCTTTTTCAGACAAGTCATTTATTTCTTCATTCCCTGAAGACGAAGTAGCATCAATTATACTCAGTATTTTATCTGAAACACTTGAATTAGGTTCCCACTCATTAGTTATATTGATGTAAGAAAAGTCTTCATTTAAGCAGACTGGACATTTGTCTATATCAGGATTTTCAATCAACAATTTTTTAACTTGTGATAGAGCTTTTTGATACTCACTATTCAGTGTAGAGACCTTCTCTTTAACTCTTTGAATTTCATCTAAGCTCGAATTTTTTTCTTTTAATTCCAATTGAAGTTCATTATATCTGCTTCTAATGAAATAAAACCAATTTAGATCGACATTAATAGTTTTTTCACTTTGTGGGATTAGCATTTGATAAGTTGATATGAAGTTTTCTAGATTCTGTTTTTCTCTGTATAATTGATCCCAAAATTTTTCATTAATCAATAAATCATTTTTGTTAATAAGTGTTTTAAGAGATGAGAAAATATTACTCTTCGATTGAACTTCTTTTAACTTCTCCTCGAATTCACCTAATGATTTTGAAGATTGAGTTCTTGTTACTTTCAATTCATTTATTTTTTTCTGAAGGCTTTCAAAATTGTTGTTTAATAGTTTTGAAGCATGGTCAGATTTTTTTAATATATTAATACCTTCATTTAGTAATTTCCAAGTCCTTAGTTTTCCTTTTAAGCGTTTATATTTTTCTTTTTCTGTAGAAAGGTTTTCTTTTTGGTTGACAAGGCTTGTTTGCGAAAAGCTAACATTTTGCAGGAATTGACTGCAATTTTCAATATTAATTTTATTTTCCAAAATTAGAGAATTAATATTTAGTTCATTACTAAACTCAGTTTTTTCTTTAATAAGATTTTCCATTTTCAGATAATGCTTCTCGGTAGACTTCAGATAATCTTCTATGCTACTAAAACCTAAATTATTAATGAATTTCTCTATTTCTATTTGGGTATTAGAATGAGAATTTATTTGTTTCTCTAATTCGGTACTTTTTTTTGAAAGAGCATTTCCGTTATTGTTATACTTTTGAACTTTAAGGTAGAGTGAGTTTAATTCCTCTTCATGTAATAACTGCATGAAAATTTCCCTTCTTTTAGAAGGAGAGTTATGTCTTAAAAAATCACTAATACTTTCTTGACCTAGCATATGTGTATGGAAAAACACCTGCATATTTTTAGCCTTTGAAATAAATTTTTGTAATACTTTTTCATTATCTACATCAAACAGGTCTTCACCATAGCCCATTATCACTGTGGATTTATATGTATTATCTTTTAAAGTGGTCTTTAATATATTGCTATTACTTCTTCTAATAATTCGTAAGCCATTGCTGAAAATAAGTTCAACATAAATACTCCTTTTAGAAGTGTTTCCATGGATGGGGTGATAAAATTTTAAGTAATGACTTTTTTTTAGTTCATTTACTTGATAGGTCTTATCATCATAAAACTTTTCTAACCTATATACATTATCAGTTAAACACCATTCAATTGCTTCATAGAAAGAAGTTTTTCCAAAACCATTATAGCCTTTAAAAATTACCAAAGGAGCTTCTAAATCATCGTAAACATAGCATTTATCCTCTCTTTCTATATTTTCCCCATATCCTCTAAAGTTCTTGATCTTAACACATGAAAGGTACATGCTACTCCTCCTTTACGACAGCCTCTATATTTTCTAATAGAGCTTGAATAGACTCGTAATTAATTGTCTCCTCATCTTCATCGACATCAGTAAATGTAAACTCATTTAATATCCTTTCCGGAAAAACATAGTGATCAAACTTTTGTTTTAATTCATCACTATGTTCATATTCAATAACTATTTTTCTTGCAATAAAGCGATCTCGCTCATATGCCGATATACTCTCTGATTTAAAGGCTTTATTCTCAGCATCCACCTGATGTATACCTATAACATACATATCCCAAAGAAATTTTGACATTGGAATCTTTTCATTTTGAACAAAAGCTATATTATTTTTATTATTTATTTCAGCCATTATCTTCTTCCTAAGGCCTGGGAGACGGTTTATAACCACATCAATATCATTTAATGAAGTTATGGAACAAATTATTAATATTTTATCTTTATCTAAATTACAAATTCTGCAATTCGGTAATTCATGAAAATTTATAATGCTTGATAGTCCCAATCTCTGTATTAGCGCATCCATGATTATTTTCCTTTCTTAAAGTTATTTGCGAATTCACAGTCATCTTCTTGACTATTAAGTTTTAAACAAGAAATACATTTATAATCAAACGATTGATAAAGATTCTGTTGTATCAATGTTCCGTGTGGTCTTGCAATATCGAAAACTATATCTTCTTCGATTCTGCTTTTATCGTATTTGCAAATTTCACAAGCATTCTCGAAAACTATGGTTTCATCACCTGTAGCAAATAGATATTCTTGTTGCTTCACACTATGCTCTATAAATGATGTAATCAACGTTACTTCATCTTCTCTATCGCTAGAAGAAGGAGTCGTTCTTAATGAGAAATCTCCATACTCTGAAAAACCTAAATTGTTAATACCATCTAAGTCGATTAGATTTACATCCCCTAGACTATTCTCCGAAACCGATGAAACCTCCGCCATAGCTTTAAAAAGATCTAAAATATTCATTGTATATGTGTGTTCTGCACTCATGATATATCTGTTATTAACTTTTTTTTGACCGTAAACATTAATTTCACGAATCCATTGTTCAGTGCAAATTCCAACTACTTTTAAAATATGTTCCAATTGACTTGAAAAGCCCTTATTTATCAATTTTCTTTCATACTTAATTAATTCTTTTTCAATCTCTATCATTGTCTTAATTAATGAATCATTTTCAATTAATTCAGCTATAGTTTCTTCATGGTTTTTAACAATGTTGTCTAGGTCTTTCACAAATAAGACATGCTTAACTGTACTAGCTGTTGTATCTAAAAAGGCATTCATTATTAAATGTCGAATATTGGAATATTCGCCCGTAGATAAAGAAGGATACAAATCTTGTAAGTGATCCTCAATTATATTATTCAATTGAATAATACTGTCATATTTTTCAATTCTAATATCAGGGAAATCAAAATTCACTTGTTTAATAAAGGCGAAAATTTCTTTGTCACCTAATAAAATCTCAGTTGGTATGTATTGACTATAATCCGATGGGTTTTCATGTAAATGTTTTATGAGGGCAGATTTGTGTTTAGGATTTTTAATACCTGGGTTGTTATTTTTGTAATATTCTTTAAATGTATTGAACCTATCCTTAAAAGCTTCTTTATCTACATATTCGTAGACAAGACAATCCTTTACAAAATTTACGTAGGGGTCCTGAGAAGGAAAATTTTTATTGTTCCAGTCATTAAAAAAACTAGAATCATTATTAGAAATTGGTACGTTGGTGTTTATCATAAATGTGCCATTTAAATCATCAGAATTCCTATAAGTATTATAAAAATTATATATAGTATGACGAATAGCTTCACTAAAGCGTGTAAAATAGTCCTTTTTGTAAAATTTCGCTTCAATAAAACTATTACTCCCTTTGTTAACAGTAATATCAGCACCATATTCAACACCAACATATCCTTCCGGGTGCAACTTAGATATTGATACAAGTTCCTTACAAGCAATTAAGAGTTGAAAATAAAAACCCGCAATTGAGTGTTTAACATCAGTAGATTTTCCATAATTAGAGCTCATTTTTTATCGCTACTTTCATATAGATTTACATTCAGATCAATTCCATTTTAGAACTTTTTGTAAACTTCAATTTTAAAGAAATAATTGAATAAATGACAACTCAAAAAAAGCCTAACACCATACAAAATTATACAGTAATTAGGAATAAAGGTCTAGGATTCGCCCAATATTAATGGGCGAATTAATATTTGATTAATGAGCACAAGGGATTTTTATTTTCGCCCATTTAACTTCGTGTCTATTAGGGCTAAGATAATCGAGGCAGCAGACCGTCTGAATGCCTCTTTGTACACCTCCCTTGGATGTACAATCGAAGCGTTCAAACTTCCAATGAAAATGGTTTGCTTGTGAAGAACTTGATTTTTCGTATTTAGGTATAAGCAAACGAAATGTTCTTTTGAGAGAAAGCGCATTTCATTCATCACATAATTTGCGCCATCTTCAGGTGAACGAATCACATATCGGTCTTGATACATCAAATTACTAACTCTCCGACCAATTTCAACCGCTGCCATAATTTGAATCGCTTTAGCAGGACCGATTCCTTTCATCGCTGTAATCTCTTCTAAAGATGCCTCTTTTAGCAAGCGTAACCCATCGAAGTGTGTTAATAGTGAGTTAGCCAGTTCAATAACAGACTCGTCCTTCGTTCCAGTACGAAGAACGATTGCCAATAATTCTTGATTCGATAAACTCGCCGGACCGCTTGTAATGAGCCGTTCACGAGGTCTCTCTTCTTGGGGAACATCTCTAATCATTAATTTCGTTGACATGTCTCTCCTCCTATTGATCACATAAGGAAAGCTTACGAAATGACGTTGAATTCCTTTAACTCATGATAGACCTTTGAAATGGGAAGGCCAACAACAGTATAATAATCTCCTTGAATAGATTTTACGAATACTGCGCCTAAGCCCTGAATTCCGTAGCTACCCGCTTTATCAAATGGCTCCCCACTTCTAATGTATCGATGAATTTCCTCATCTGAAAGCTCCCAAAACGTGACCATCGTTTTTTCAAAAAAATGGACTTCTTTTTGTTTCGATTGGATTGACACACCTGTCAGGACATCATGGGTTTTCCCTGATAATGCTTTTAACATGTGGTAGGCATCATCAGCATTCTTCGGTTTCCCAAGGATATTTTGTTCAGAAACGACTATCGTATCCGCTCCAATGACAATAGACTGTGGAAATTGCTGACTAATGACGTTTGCTTTCTTTTGGGCTAAAAATAGAACGGCTGCTTGAGGAGTGAATTCGGCAGGGATAAATTCGTCTACCTCACATGTCAGAATGGAGAAGGGAACTTGAAGTTTTTCTAATAGTTCTTTTCTTCGAGGAGATTTTGATGCAAGAATGAGGGGTTTGGACACAATCATTCACCTATCTTTCGTTTAGTTGAAAGGGAGATACATCTTTCATCCTACCAAATTTTGTGAATATACTCAATCACTTTAACAAAGAAGAAGGTTTTAACGAGAATTGTCGTTTTTTAGTATTCTTTAAAAAAAAAAAAAAAAAAAAAACAGACAGGACTTCTGTCTGCTTTCATTTCCTGAGAAATAGCGGAAAGTGTCATAATGAATTTTCTCCACTCTCTTATTTAAGCTGTACATAAAGTTTATAGTAATTCAGCAAATGTTGTTGAAGTGCCAGGTAATCTACTTGTTTCTTTGTTGCTTCATAGGTTTCTAACGCCGCTACCATTGCCAACGTCTCTTTTTGAATGGACTGAATAGTTGGCATTTGTAATGAAAAACTCTCAAGGGAGCTTGTCTGGTTTTTTAACGTTGCTAGCGCCCCTGACATATCCTCATTCTTTTCTAATAGAGGAAGTACCGCTAGCATTTCGTTAAATATCTTCTCTGCTTCTCCTAGAAATTGAAATTCATCATTCGTTACTTGTATTTTGCTTTCTGGGAGACTAAACGCTTTTCCGAACATCTCCACATTTTGCACTTGATAATAATCCCCTAAACGGCTCAATGCAGATACTTGACCTGCAATCCCAATCAACACATAGTATTGATCGTCTTTTAGGACTAAAGCCGAAGGATATCCTTTTTGAGATAGTGAATCCGCCGTTTGCTGTGCAGAGGCTTCATTTGTAAAAAAACCTCCTTGGAGAACCTGGAATGAACTTTCCTTTATAGTATAAGTCATGGTCTCGGTCTCGCTCACGTTCGTTACAGGAGTAACTTGTTCTTGAAGTGATACAATATTCGCACTCTCTCCTTCAGTTTTGACAATTTTAAGTAGAACAATACCAAGGAAGATCCCAACCACTACCGCTATAATCATCGGTGCTACTACTCTATTCCAACCGCTTCCATAGGAAGCAAGAGTTCGCTTTGGTCGCTGACTTCCTTTCATATAGTGAATTTTATTATTCGGTCGTTGCTGCTCCTTTTTTGAAGGTTCAATATCCTTTGAAAGTTTCCTTGCATCTTCTGTCGCAGCTGTTTCTTCTTTAATTTGTTGCCAACTATGAACAGGAAGGTTTTCATTGTTGACTTTTTCTTCTCCATTGATTTTGATCGTGATCTTTTTATTATGTGAACTCATCCTCTCCCCCCTTCCCCGTTTATGTTCATGCTAGCATACTAAAAAAAAAAAAGGACAAGACTTTTGTCGTCTTGACCTTAAAGCGTTCGTCATTTTTTAATCATTATCGACGATTTTTTCTTCAGAAATTACAGAATACGCTATCGGCGTTTCAATAACATTTCCTTCTTCCACTTTGCTACAAAGATTTTTTGTTTCACCTTTTAAACATACGGAGACGATTGTCCCCTCCTTAATTAACACATATGATGGATTAATGTCTGATTCGAGGACATTTTTAGTGAAAGGGTCCACGATTTCTTCAATTAAGTTATCGTCAACCATTTGTTTGTAGGTCACTTTATAGACTGGAATCTGGTTTACTACCGCATCTTTAACATAGAATTGTGCCGATGACCTTAAGGTATATGCATTGGCGACAAACGCTTGGTGCTTCGAATGATTAATAATTCGTCCGATTGCTAAGATAGAGATCATGGCTAAAATCCCTAGAATGACGATTACTGCTAATAATTCGACTAATGTATAGCCCTTTTCGCTGTTTTTCATATTATTCTCCGTCTTCTTCCTCATCTTCTCGGGAAGGAAAAGCTGAAAATGGATTACTTTTGCCACTTGGCATAGGGGTGTCAAGCCTTGGTAGTTCTTTTGAAAGATCTAGCAAGCCTGGTAAATAAAACGCAGAAACCATCACGTTGTAGCTCACAAATTCCATATTGTTATCAATTGAAATAATTTCACCGCCACCATCAAACGTAATACTTTCAATTTCTAAAATTCGGTCTAGGTTTTCTAACACCGTAATAAATTTCTCTAAATCAAAATACGTTTTCGATTGAACCGTCAAAGTGGAAGATAATTTCTTTAAGCCCTTCGGTAAGACCGTTACTTCTACTGCCTCTTTTTGAATTGAGGCCTCATCAACTTCTTCAATCTGGATGTCATTCTCAATGTTAACGCCGTCACTCACGTCTCCATCCGTAAATTCGATTTGCTCAATAAACGAGTCCGATAAAATTTCTGCTTTTTCAAAGTGTAAAAGCAATTGTTCCGTTAAAGGTTTTACTGGAACTTTTTTCTGTAAGCTAGTTGTATCCTCAAAGGCTTGTTTTTGAATATCTTTTACTTTGCTTTCTAAGACCGTCACGAGTTTTTCTTCATTATCAATTTTCAACTCTACCGTCTGCAATGCTTCTTTTTGAGGTTGATAAAAAAAGGCAAAGCTGGCATACAAAAGAGCCGCACAGACAAGACTCACGAGCAAAACAGCTAAAACGTCTTTGTTTGCTAGTGTTTGTTTCACTCTTCCTCGCCTCCTTGTACCCGCTTAGTCAACTCATTTTGAACGAATAAACGATTGATCTTAATCTCGTATTCACCGTAATAGCGTGGTAAAGTTGTATCGTCCATAATGCTTTTTTCAGGAGACACCTCGGTCGTAGATAATTGGTTTAATGTAGCCGATGAGATCCAGTTTGATTGCTTCAGATCACTTAAATAATACGCTGCTTCTCGGCTACTATCGAATTGGACGTTTAACGAGATTGTGCCGTCTTCTTGGTACGAAAACTCTTGAAAAAACCCTCTTTTCGGCAACAGTGAAATTAAATGATTCATAACCGGTACGGTATCAAGTGGATACCATGCCGCCCATTTCACCGCATCTTCTAACTGTCTAACAGAATCGGACGTTTGAAAAGTAGATAATTGACCTTCAAGCTGCTCGCGATAAGACTCTACTGTCTGAAGCTGGGCATCTTTTGCGGCTATTTCCTTCTGCATCGACTTTGAGAATAAAAACACGCCCATAAATATGAATAGCGAAATTAACATTAAAACCACCATCACGTAGAGGGGTGCTTTCTTCTTTTGAATTTTGTCCGGCAGTAAATTTATCTCAATTAACATCATTGCACCTCTTTTAACCCTAGGCCAACCGCCACAATATACTGAAGAGGAAGCACTTCATTTTGACACATAATCGGCAAGTCTGGCTTTGAAATGATGCTTACTTCTAGCAACTTACTTAAATGCTGTTCAATTTGTGGGAGGTGCGGGTGATCTCCGACGAGAAAAACCGTATTCACTCGAGCCTCACCTTTATTCAAGGTATACCGGTAAAAGCTCATCACTTTCTCGATCTCCTTAAACGTATCCTCTAACACAAAAAGCTGTTGCTCTTGATCCACTTTCTCGATATTAAGTGGCTGTTCGTTACGAAGGGAAAGTGGTCTCATAAATATGGGTTGATGCAGATGAAAAATCGAAATGGTCGCTAAGTGGGTATCAAATTGCAAGATCATTTCATGATTTTCTGCATCGGTCATGTTTAAAGAGTGAAAGAAGCGATAAATAGATAGGGGGGAAATATCTGCGACAATTGGCGTTAATTTACTATCTTCTAATAAATCTTGGTAGGATTTCACCGTTTCTTCCGGTGCAGCCACTAGTAAAATCTTTTTTTCTTGCTCGGTTTCTCCTAGCAAGACCACGTCAAATAACGGATCCTCGAACGGTAAATGAATACTTGTCCCGATTTCAAGAAATAGATAGCCTTTTATTTCATCATTTTTAACGTCTTTCGGGACCGTTAATTTTCGAATAATAATAAACATATCTGGAACAATGAAGCGAACTTGACGCTTCATGATTTTCCATTTTTGAAGACATTGCTCAAGGATCGTTTCAAGCATCTCTACTTCTATGATCTTTCCTTCAGAAATTACACCTGGAGATAACTCTTGTTCACCATAATTGGTCACTTCAGAAGACGAGCCATTTTTTAATTCAATAAAACGTATCGCAGTATCGGTGAACACCAAATTGGCGATACGAGAATTTGGTGTTATCCATGAGAACGTCATAAGAAATTGCCCCTTTTCATCACATTTAACATTAAAGCAAGGGAAGAGTATCCCTCCATCTGTTACAAAACAAATTGCAGACTAAGAAAACGATTTTAGTAGATGGTAGTTTCCCCAAAAAATCTAATTATTCGCAGGAGTATAGAAATCGCTAATACTATAGAATTTGGGGCATTTTTTCGTATTTAATTAAACGTAATCATTGAAAAAAATGAAGAATTCCACCGAATTCGAACAGTGAATTAAATTACCAAAATGTATACGAATGGTGCCTAGTAAATAAAGAAAGAGAAATACCATGACAGAATCGCTTCATGAAAAAAGAAGACGAGGATAGTTCCTGTGGCAATAAACGGCCCAAACGGAATCGGCTTCCCTTTTTTAAACACGTTCAACCAAAGGCCTACGATACCACCGATAGCTCCCAGCAAGGTAGAGAAAAAGAACGCAAGCAAGACCAGCTTCACTCCTAAGACAAACCCAAGCAATGCAAACAGCTTAATATCGCCACCACCCATGCCTCCTTTACTCAACACACTAATCAAAAGCAAGAGTGTAAAACCAACCGTCGCTCCTAGTACACTCTCAACCAAATGATGCGGTAACAGAAAGAGAAACTCTAGAAAGAAAAGGCCCAAGAAGAACAGCAGAATTTTATCAGGAATCAGCATGTAAGCAAGATCTGATACCGTGATAATGATCAACAACGACACGAGTGTGATGCCAATT
The DNA here is from genome assembly GCF_037024155.1 of Bacillus sp. 2205SS5-2. Lineage (NCBI taxonomy): Bacteria > Bacillati > Bacillota > Bacilli > Caryophanales > Bacillaceae > Bacillus > Bacillus spongicola. The sequence goes on along the minus strand of NZ_JAYKTS010000002.1, from coordinate 52,779 downwards.
AGCGCTTCGGCACTGAAGTCGAAACGAACGTAAACGAGAACAAATAATAGCCCGGTAATCAGCTCCATAATAGGATAAAGAGGGGAAACGCGCGCCGAACATTGGCGGCATTTACCCCTCAACATCATATATGAAAAGACCGGGATTAATTCCCATGCTGTTAGCTCATGCCCGCAACTAGTACAGGCTGAACGTGGTGACACGATTGATTTCTTCACCGGAATCCGTAGTCCCACGACGTTGTAGAAGGAGCCTAGGGTGATTCCGTAGAGGAAGATGATTATAGAAAAATAATTCACTAATTTGTCCTTCTCTGTATTATACAGTAGATTATTATGGTTTTAATATGACATCATCTCTATCAATATCTTTAGGTTGACCAGATAAATGTTCTCCATTACCAGTTTCATTAGATACCAATGTTACTGTAAATGTATATCCTGTATCATCAACAGTATTACCATCAGAATCTGTTGTGGTTGATTTGGCAACAACGACTTTGCTCAACGTAGCATGGTATGTTCCACCTGAAGGGTTTTCAACAGGTTCTAAATATCCATCTTTTTCTAGTTCCTCTAATGTAACTTCTCCAATCCCATCAGCGTTGGCTGTTACTGCCAATCTCGCCGCATTCACCATTTGCTCCGCATTCGCAATATGAGCATCTTTTTTCGAGTTATTAATCAAACCACCAATACTTGGGACAGCAATCGCTGCAATAATTCCAAGGATAACAACTACCGCTAATAATTCAATTAGCGTTAATCCCTTTTCGTTCTTTAATAATTGACTTAATTTTTTGCGCATGTTTTTTCCTCCCTTTTCTTGTCTCCTTATAGGAAAATAGTACTCTACTTGATTATACATAAAATTCTTGTCGTGAACACTGGTAATTTGTAAATTAATAGAATTTTATACAATATTTTAGTTTATTTTGACTATTTTATAGTTATTTTGACTAGGTGCTCATTCCTTAATAGCCTTGAACATTGTTAAAGATCTCAAACATAGGTACAAGGATTGATGAGACAATCGTTCCGACGAGTGACGCAAGAAAGACAATCATCAGTGGTTCGATTAAGGACTTTAGTCGATCCGTTGTGTTTTCCACTTCTTTTTCGTAAAAATCAGCTACCTTGCTTAACATCGAATCAAGTGAACCTGTTTCTTCACCGATGGCAATCATTTGTGTGACTAGAGGTGGAAAGGCCCAGTGTTTTTTCATAGGCTCTGTGAAGGCTTGGCCACTTTCAAGCGACTCACGCGATTTGCGTAGAACGCCTGCAATCACTTCGTTTTCTACCACTTTTTCGACAATCGTAATTGCCTGTAAAATCGGCACCGAACTACTGAACAAAGAACTTAGCGTTCTAGTCATTCGAGCTAGAACGGCTTTTTGTATTAATGTCCCAAAAATCGGCATTCGTAACACAGCATAATCGATATAGTATTTTGTTTTTTTGTTTGCTTTTAACATCATAAATCCCACAACGATACCAACCATCAATAAAGCGACAAGATACCAAAATCTCTGCATCCATTCACTAGCACCGATGACAAACCGCGTAATGAGTGGAAGTTCTCCACCAAAATCAGCAAACATTGTCACAAAGGTAGGCACAACCGCCACCAATAGGAAGATGACTACAAAAATCGCGATGACCCCTACGACTGCGGGATACGCTAGGGCAGAAATGACTTTTTGTTTCGTCATATGTTGCTTTTCATAGTGCTCAGCTAAACGTTCAAGCGATTCATCCAGGCTCCCCGTCGCTTCGCCTGCTTTAATTAAATTAATAAAGATCGGCTGAAATATTTTTTTATGCTTACTGCAAGCTTCAGAAAGGGGATTCCCTTCCTTAAGTTCATCGGCGATTTCTTTGAGGGCCTTGCTTAAGGCCTTACTGCCCGTTTGAGCTGAGAGAATGTCTGTTGCTTCCACTACTGTCACACCCGCTTGGAGGAGAGTGGAGAATTGGCGAAGAAAGATCACCAAATGCTGTAGCTTGACTGGATTACCGATAACAATATCCTTTTGAAACATCGATTCTGGTACTTCTTGAATCGTCACAACACGAATGCCAGATGTTTTCAGCTTTAACATGGCCTCTCGTTTGTTGGGAGCGGTTATATGTGCTTGCTTCTTGCCTTTGCGGTCTCGACCGGTATATTGAAAGCGTGCCATTAAAAAGCACTCTCCTGTTTGACGTACGCCGTTGCAACGTCTTTTGCGATGATGTCAGCATCAAGCAAAGCTTGAATTGAGCTTTCCATCGTATGCATGCCTGCTCCCTTAGAGGTTTGCATAATATTGTTGATTTGGTGAACTTTTTCCGAGCGAATCAAATTGGCGATGGCTGCATTATTCACGAGCACTTCGGTCGCCGCTCGTCTCCCCTTTTTATCAAGCGTTGGGAACAATCGCTGTGAAATAATACTAACCAGTACAGAAGCTAGTTGAATTCGAATTTGCGATTGTTGCTCGGGTGGAAACACATCGACAATTCGTTCAATCGTAGCTGGTGCGCTCGAAGTATGCAATGTTGCTAATACTAAATGTCCTGTTTCTGCCGCTGTTATTGCAGTGTGTATGGTTTCTAAATCGCGCATTTCACCGACTAAGATAATATCGGGATCTTGGCGTAGAGCACTTCGTAATCCTTTTGCAAAGGTACGTGTATCAAAGCCCACTTCTCGTTGATCAATGATCGAGGTTCCATGTTTATGCAAATATTCAATCGGATCTTCTAATGTAATAATATGCTTTCGCATTTTTGTATTCATGTATTGAATCATCGAAGCAAGCGTTGTCGATTTGCCACTTCCGGTCGGGCCGGTTACAAGAATGAGACCTTGTGGTTTTTCCGCTAATTTCTTAATAAGTGCTGGCAGTTTTAAGTCATCCACAGTAGGAATGCTCGTCGGCACAACTCGGATCGCTAATGAAAAACAGGACCGTTGTTTAAAGGCATTAATCCGAAATCGGGAGACACCGGCGATTCCATAGGAAAAATCTAATTCCCCGTTTTCTTCAAGAGGTTGCCATAAATGCTCTGGAATAATGGATTTGGCCATTCCTTCTGTTTCTTCTGGAATTAAATATTCCTTACCAAACTGCTTTAAATCACCATGAATGCGGAATACAGGAGGAGATCCCACTGTCAAATGAATGTCTGATGCTTTCAATTCAAATGCCGCTCGAAGTAAGTAATCTACTTTTTCTTTCATCATTATCACCTATTCCGACACCGCTACACGGAGTATTTCTTCCGTTGTTGTGTAGCCTTGTTTTACTTTCAGGAGTCCATCGTCGATTAAAAAAATCGTTTTGTTTAGGATGGCCACATCTCTCAACTGAGTAAAAGAATCGCCATTTAAAATAATTCGTTTCATTTCATCATTCATGACCAACACTTCATGAATCGCCATCCGTCCTTTATAGCCGGTCATATTACATGAGGAACAACCTTGACCCCTGACAATTTTCTCAATTTTCATGCCTCTTTTGGCAAAAATTTCAACTTCTCGCTTCGTCGCAGGTTGCTCCTGTGAACAATCGCGACAATTCCGGCGAATCAGACGCTGAGCAATGACTCCACTTAAAGCAGAGGCTACTAGAAATGGTTCTACCCCCATGTCTAGTAAGCGAGTGACAGTACCAATCGAGTCATTAGTATGAATCGTACTTAACACCAAATGACCCGTTAAGGACGCCCTGATGGCCACTTCCACTGTTTCTCGGTCACGAATCTCTCCGACCATAACAATATTCGGATCTTGACGAAGAATTGCGCGCAAACCCTTGGCAAACGTAAGTCCGACATTAGGGTTTACTTGAATTTGGTTGATACCCTCTAACTGATATTCCACTGGATCTTCAACGGTAATAATATTCACTTCTTCTGAATTAAGCTTATTTAACGCGGCATACAATGTCGATGATTTCCCTGACCCAGTCGGCCCAGTAATCAAGACGATTCCTGTAGGTTGATCAATCATATGCAAAAATCGTTTTAAATTCACTTTATTAAAGCCAAGATGTGTCAAATCATTTAACGCCGAGCTCAAATCAAGGATTCGCATCACTATTTTTTCACCGTATACCGTTGGAAGAGTAGAGACCCGAAGATCGACGGCATGAAAATCAAGATTCGCTTTAATTCGGCCATCTTGGGGGACGCGGTATTCTGTGATGTCCAGATTGGCCATAATTTTAATTCGGGCAGTCAGCATACTTTGCATATGCTTTGGTAGTGTTCGTTCAGTCCGCAACACCCCATCTACACGGTAACGAATAGCGACCTTGGTTTCTTGTGGATCAAGATGAATATCACTTGCTTTTTGTGTGACAGCGTTTGAAAGCAATTGATTCACTAAACGCACAATCGGAGAATCTTGATTAACAATATTTTCTTGCTGAATGTCTTCGTTTGAATCCGATTGGGCTTGGGCAAATTCCTCAAAGCCTTCATCTGTATCGTAGTACTTCGCTATCGAACGCAGAATATCGTCCTTTGTTGCAATCGCTGTTTCTATTTGAAAGCCTGTGGCTAAACGAAGGTCTTCAATACTATAGAAATCCATCGGGTCACTCATAGCTACAAAAAGTTTGTCGCCTTCTTTTTTTAATGGAATCATTAAATTTCGCTTGGCTGTGTCTTTGGGAATCATGTGAAATAAGGTTGAATCAAATGGGTACCGGTATAAACTGACATGAGGAATGCCAAGCTGAAATTCTAACACTTCAATCAACTGCTGTTCGGTAATATAGCCTCTTTGTAAAAGCACATCACCTAATCGTTGCCCTTTTGCTTTTTCAGATAAAGCCGTTTGCAGTTGGTCCATGGAGAGTAATCCGGCTTCAACTAATAAATCTCCTAAACGTTTACGATCTTTTACCATCTGTTTCACCTAATTTCTATTTCAATGAGTTTTCATCTTGACTTGGTTCTTCACTAGACTTCTTCGTCTTTGTTGATTCACCTATTTTCTTTGCGTCCTCTCCTGTTCCTCCGACTGTTTCCGGAGGAACGGTTGAATCTTTCACTTTATCTTCCTCATCGCTCGTTGGTCCAGAAGAGTCATCTCCCTTTTTCTGCCCTGATTGTGTAGCCGCAGATTCTGGAACTACTAAACTATGAACTTCGATACGATGTTGGGGAGGATAGAAGTCTTCAGCTATCTGTACTGTGCCTGTCACTTCTCCACTCGAATTCACGATTTTCTTGATGACTTCAATTAACACGCCATCTTTTCCCTCAAATTGAACTTCTACGTTTCCTGTAGTGATTTTGGGACTGTACTGAATAATCGTTTTCGGTGAAAACGTCTCTTTACCTTGAAGTAGAACAGAGTAAGTCGCCGGGAGAGGTTTACCCTCTAACCGCCCATACAGTTTATTCCCTAAAATCTCCAATTTAATAACATATAAGGCTTCATTCGGGTTGGCCAAACTAAAATCCAAGTTTAGTTCTGGTTGTACTTTGGCTTCATATCCTAAATCAATTGAAGCTGGAAGTTGCTTACTAGTATTTCTTTCAATGATTTGAAAATTTGTTTGCAACGTTAATTCATAGATTAAAGAACTTATGAGACCCATTGTTTCATAGTCTTGAGAGGAAATGCCTGAGTTCTTCACGTAATCATTAAAAGAAAAAGAAGTTTGTCCCGGCAAATGAATGGGACTTAATGCCTCTACCAGTTGAACCACATCTGGTGTAACGTCCACTTCAGCGGAGATCGCCTCTGATACGTATTCACCCAACTCCTCACTTATTAAATACTCATTTAGCGAAAGCGTTTTTCCATTTGTTAGCGTGGAAGCAATCAGCTCAATTTCTTGTAGAATCAAATTAACATTTACATTTTCTAGAGAGATAGAGTAAGAAGCATTTAGCCACTCCGATAGAGCAGACTCATTAATCGAAGCTCGTAGGGAGTTTTCCTGACCTGATTGAGCAGATTGTACCGAAGTAGCCAGATTAAAAGAAAATAATTCAGCAGGAAAAGGGAACTGCTCCTCATTATATTCCAGCTCATTTTTTTGTTCTTTCAACCAATCCTCTACTTCAATTTGAAGTAATTGATCAGCTTCTTCTACGGTAAAATTGCTCACATCGATTGAGCCAATCGTTGTATTATTGGTAAAACCATCTTCAGAGAGAAGATTATCTAAAGCAAAAACACCTAGTTGCGAAAATCCAAAGAAGTACGTTGTAAGTAGGATGAGTACAACAAAAACTCTTACGCCATGAGTAAATTTCATCCGATTTTCCCCCTTCTCTTACACACACCTAAGCTTCTACATTCATTGATAATTCAACAAACACTGATGGTCCTGCTGCTTTTGCTGCCAGGATATGAGCTTCTTCTAATTCTGTATCGGCAGCAATAATAACTGAGCCTGTTGGATCGTAAATATCTTTTGTTACTCTTTTCCCAACAAGTAAATTAACTTGTTTATTTTGTATTTGCTCAATACCTTGAGTCGGACTCACATCTTCTAGTAACTCTTCCACAACATCGTCTTTCTTCTCATCAAGGCTTGATTTAAAGTGATTAGTCGCTTCTTCTTGAACAATAATGATATCTTTTCCATAAGTTAAGACGTATTGTGCCTCAAGCAACGCTTCTTGGCTGTTTGTTTTGATCTGCATACCAAGGATAGACCCCGTATCGTCGTCAACCATAAATTCCACAACATCGCCAACAAGCTGACCTTTACGAGTCATTACTCTTGTATCATTTATTTTTATTTTTTTATTTACTAATGAATTTGCGATTGGAATCTCATTTAAATCAATGACAGCATTTTCATTGTCAACTGTGACGGCAAATTCACCAATGCCAATAACCTTTTTAAACGGAATTGCCTTCACACTTACTTGCCAGTCTTCATGTTCAATCGTTAAGAAATCCACAGAGCCTTTCTCTGGATTAATGACTAAAGATTTAACAGAACCAATTTCATTTCCATCTGCTATACTAATAATGGGTAGACCTTTCATTTCTGCACTCTTTTTCATGTCTTCACACCTATTCTCTAATATCTATTTTAATTGTTGTTCAGCCAATCTTTGTAAAACTGAAGCTGAGCGGATAAGACTGGATATTCTGAAAAGCGAGCATCGATGGACGATAAAAATTCATCCAGTAATGTGTATTTTTCCTGTTCAACGAAGTGATTCATTAGCAAGGTCGCAAACGTAAAATAATCTTGATCATGGAGTACCGGTTTTATATATTCTCTCAACTGAATTTCATAGTCTGCAGCGGAAAGGGTTTGCTTTTGAAAGTGAATTTGAGCAAGAATGGTCTGGAATAATTCATGAGCTACGGGTTTCACTGCTCTTTCCACCGGTAATTCTTCCTCGATCTGATATATCTCTTCATCCTTATTTGTTAATTCTTCCTTGCTGACGTGAACCACTTCGGCTACACTTATATCCAACTCTTCTGTGATTGAATCTCTTTCTACATTGTCAGCTTCGTCTGTACCTTCGATTATTTTCGAATCTTTTGTTCCTTCACCAACAAGCGCTTCTACTAACTTGTCTTCTGTTACTTCCTCGTCTATATCAGCTTCGCCTATCTCTTCTGTTACTGCATCTTCTTCAACATCTTCTTCAAACTTACTTAACCACTCTTCTAACAACAAGTCTTCATGAATATCCTCTGGTACAGCATCTACCTTTGGAGTCATTTCAGTGATTCCTGCTGCTACGTTTTCATTAGCTTGGTGAATATCGACGATTGGATCATCAATACCTTCTAGCTTTTTGGTATCCTCTTTATTTTCCGTTATATCTTCGACAATTTCCATAGGATTTCGCAAAAACCTTTCATTCCCCACGGATTTTCCGTCAATTTCTTCCTCATTCTTCAAATTATCGTTAACTTTTTCTAAAAATGTTTCATCATTAAGAATTTCTGCAAACAGAGCTTCTAAATCTTCTTCTTCCTCAACTTGAACTTCTTGGTCAGCAACTTCTGTCGAATGAACCATGTCTATTTCAATAGTATTTGCTTCATCCAAACTTTCCACTAGATCTTCTTCCACGGAAGGACTATCTTCTTCCAATAAGCTACCGAGGTCTCTCTTTTCTAGTATATTCTCTAGATTCAGCTCTTTCATAACGTCCGCTTGTTCCTCTTCAATCGTGTCGCTATTTTTTAGAATGGCTATTTCAGGATCGATTTCTATCAGTTTCTCAAGTACTATCTCTTCTTCCTCTTGAAGAATGTCTTCTAGTTCGATTTCTATCAAGTCTTTTTCTAAATCAGCTGCTACTTCTTCGTTGTTTAAATGAGAAAACAGTAGAGGACTCATTTTTTTCTGGATAAAATAGGTCGAACAGAAAATAAGAAGTATTAAGACGAGAAGAACTCCCCAAACGGGATATGATTGTACCGCCAGTATTCCAGCAACTGCGAGTAAACATGCAATTCCAGTTAATAAAAGCTTTCCTTTCAGGTTATAGCCTAATGGCAAATAATAAAGTATCGGAATAAGTACAACTAAGGCCAAAAGTACCATTATCAACTCTAACATGAGCTCATTCCCTCCCTTTCTAAAAATTTCTATTATTTTTGACTCACTTCCACAATATTCGACTACTAGATATTGTATAATAAACTCATGCATTTTAAAAGAAGGTGAAGGAATGAAACTGTTAAATTACTTAAAAAATAATCGCGCATTTACTTTATTGGAACTTCTTGTCTCGATTACGATCCTAAGCATTGTCCTCCTAAGTTTTATGAATTTCTTCTTACAAGCAGGTACACATACAAATTTAAATCAGAAAAAAACTGTCGCTATCAACGTTGCACGAAACGCTTTAATGTTTATGGAACAACAAAATTTTTTACAATTGAAAGATATCTACGCAGGCGTACATAACGGGACTATAGAATCAGATTCCTTTGCACTTCAACTAGTTATTTGCGACTCTGCTTATCAATACTTTGACACAAAAAGTACAGCTCCAGAAACTTGTGAGTCTATTTCTATAAATAATTTGAGTTATGATGTATCCATTTTTTCTGAAAAATTACCAGCAAACAAGCAAGAAGACTACTATATTCCTATTACAATTGAAGTGAGGTGGGAAGTGAATGATCGCGACTATCATACGACCTTGGATGGAACGATTAAAAGTGAAGATATCCGATCCTAGCGGTGTTACGTTGATCGAATTACTCGTCACAATTACGATCGCAAGCATTTTGCTACCTCTTACATATGGGACGTTTATTACAGGCTATAAAATATACGATAAAATTAGTATTGAGGGCCAACTTAGAGAAGATGCCGATTATGTTTCATCTCTTATCATGCAAGAAATGTATGCTCTTTCTTTTGATTATATTGAACAATGTGGTTCCCAAGGTCAATGTATTACTTTTGTAAATGCAAAAAATACAACAGTAGACAAACCAAAGGGAAAAGAATTTTATGATGTTGGTGAAGAAAGTGCCTCTTCCATAACTGAAACAACTCTGCAACTCGTAGAAGTAAACGGAAAATCCGCTTGGAAATTTGGTAATAGCATATTTGAAACTCCCTCATCCTTTGCTGGCTCAACAGTCACTTTTGATTGTTCTCAACAAGGAACAACAGAAGGATGCAAAAATGCCATATTAGACTTCCAATATACACTCGAAAATCCACGTTTAAAGCGAACGCTCACATTAGAAAGCCGATTTGGATTTTAGGAAAGGGGGCAGCACGTTTGAAAAATGAACAAGGAAACACTTTATTGAATGTCATGATTACGACACTAGTACTTGTCACCATCGGTTTAGCCATTGTGTCAGCTACCATTAGTGGTGCAAAACGAACCGAAGTCCGAGAGACTGATATTTCGATTACCTATGACGGCTTAAAAATAATCGATCAAATGACAGCTGATCTATCGTTGGAATCAAAAACATTCTCTCTAGTCAATCTTTCAGGATCATTATTAGACTCAAATCTATCATCTATCATTACAGGTTCAATCCTAAGTAAATATAAGTCGCTTGATTCGGTCTCGTGTGTGAATGTGATTGACGTAAGCCAAGATGCTCCAACATATTACGCAACAGGGGATGAAAATAAATGCTTAGGAGATAAACTCTCAACTTTAGAAACATTTTCAATCAATACAACAGATTACTTAACTAGGGTTCTCGAACTGGTCGTTGTTACGGAGACTCCTGACAGAGAAGAAGGTTTTGTGAAACGAACGGCACGAAAGCGAGTTATTTTATCTCCACTTCCTAGCTTTTTAAAATATGCAGTCGGGTCAGCTGGAACTCTAAGATTAAACGGATCTCCTAACATCGAAGGCAATCTATTTGCAAATTCCATCGCAATTCAAAAAGAGGCAGAATACGTTCTAACAAACAACACAACCAAAGATGTTGACACACCGTTTCCATCGATTCATGGAGATTTATACACGAATTCCAAAGAAAGTACCTACTCAGAATTCAGCTCAATCTTAACTCCAAATCATTTCTACAAAGGAAAAATTCCGCCATTAAAGAACGATAGTCAATTTGTGAATATTGATTTAGGTCAAACGATTCTTCAACAAACGGATGTTTTATTACCAGCCGGATTAATTAGTACTAATAATCCCCAAGACTTAGTCTCAACCATTACGTCTACCTATTCACTCGATTCCGTTACATCGGTTCCTAGTGATGTTTCGGTCTTTGAGGATGGGATATTAAAGGATATAACTGATTCCTTGTCTGGACTATTAGGAGGAGCTCTCAGTGACCTTCTGGCTGGTGGCAAAGATGTTATCTTTCAAATCGATAAAAATCTCACTAGTCCAGTCTCTGTATTAACCATTCCAGGTGATCTTGTTGTCAACGGCAACATAGAAGCCCTAAATTTGCCAGAACTCATTATCGATGGTGATCTCTATATTATCGGGAATGCACCCGTCAATTTAAAAAATATTGTCACAACTGGTAATGTATATATTTATAATGAGTCCGCAAGCTCTATAATCGACGGTGACATCATCTCAGCAGGAAGTATAGTGTTAGAAGGTCATAAAGACTTTTCAATTACCGGAAATATCTTCTCCCAAGATGATTTAACCATTAAGGTCTTTGATTCAGTCACATCAATCACAGGAAATATCGTTTCAAAAGGAAATTTAGTCATACAAGGTAACAACAATGAGATTTCTCAAAACGGATCAGAAGATGATAATGTGGCTTTCGATGCGGTAATGTATGTTGGAGGGTCTGCTATTGTTTCCAACTTAAACATACTACCAGTTGGGAATAGCGGAGATAAGCAACTTATTCTTTTATCTCAAGGTGATTTAACGATCACGAGAATGAATGAATTTTCCAACTTCGCTGATAGCGATGAAAAAGGCAACTTACCCAATGATGCTAGTATTAAGCCGTTAAAAGCTTTCTTTTACACCGATGGAGTCGCAGAGCTCTATGGTGTAGGATCCTTGTTTTACATTGACGGAGGCGTTTTCTCAAAAGATGATTTAATCATTAATTCAATTCGTGGTGATATTTCATCGATTGATCACGCAAATACGACTGTAACCGGTGCTTCTCAAATCGATCACTATTCTCGATTTAATGTTGATTATAACCGTGATGTGCTCCTTCAGAAGATTGATTTTCTGCCACAGGTTGAAAACCTAACCCTTTTTAGCGATTCAGTAGTAGTAGATTAAGTGTCGATATAAGAATAGCCAATAAACACTTGTTTCTTTTTCAAAGGCTGTTTTCGCAAAGATTGTTGCTTTTCGAACCAGTCTATAAATGGTGATATCGCTTTGTTTCGGGCATCATTTCGTCTATTTTTGATGGGTATTAACAGTAAAAAGGAGGATTCCATCTAAAATTAGACTAACAGCAACAATGTGTACGAAACGAGCCATATGAAAAGAGCCTTCAAAAAAACCGCTAGCAAGGAATTCCCGCTAGCGGTTTTTCTTCTGTTACACTTGTTCAGTTTACCATCTTCCATCTAAGTTGCCTGTTTCATTTCCCGTACCACCATCATCGTCGGATTCAAAATTAAAAATAGCATTATCTTCGATGTCGCCTTCTACCTGATCATATTCTTCTGCTACCGCCGTAATGGTCACTGGTCCTATTTTCAATGCTTTTGCATACCAGATGCCATTTTCTTCAAAAATAGAAACCATTTTTGCGTCAGACGCAACTACATTTGTGATTGTTTTATTGGTTGCATTCTCAGGATAATACTTTATCAGCGAATTGAGTTCGATCGGATTCTCTGAAAGGGTGAGAACAAAACGTTCTTTCGTAAATTGAATTTCTTCTAGTTTTACATAAGGACTAAGAACTTTAATGGGAACTTTCACGACAATTCCACTTCCGTCTTGTGTTTGTATAATTAAGTTCGTTTGCCCTACTTTTAATCCTACCACTTGATCTTTATCGCCTCTAACACTAGCAATGGACGTATCTTCTATCGAAATCGACAAAGCATGATTCGTGGCATCCAGCGGCTGAATATCCACTAAAAAAGCAAGAGACTGTCCTTCTAATACCTCAATTGGGTTTGGTGTAACTGTTATGCTTTCTATCCATTTATCAATGAATACTGATTTACTAATTGTGAGTTCTGATAAAGAAAAGCCACCTTCCGCTCTCATTTCAATTGTATTTTCCCCAATCTTTGTTAACGTAACACTTTCTTCTGCCGTCAAAGGAGACCAGTCCGTCCAACCTTCTACCGTTTCTGTTCTGTAAAAGTAATTAAGGTCATTCCCTGCGATCAGTTTTGATAGTTTTACCACAACATCTGCAAGCGTATGATCGCCATGAAATAAGTTAACCCCACTGCCTTTTTCTTTCATTGAAAAATCAGGAGTAAAATACATCGTCACTGTTTCACCCGTCGAATAAGTCACATCAATAGCGGTGTTGTTTGAACCTGATTTAAAGTTGATGTCCTTTACAGGTAATTCCTTCAAATCAAACGGATTAGGAAACGCAGTTGTTGCCAACTCTTGCTTTTTCGTTTTATCTACTTTTTTGATAATCCCACCAGCATACCCATCGTATGCAATTAGTGTAGACCCTTCAATCGTATTTAGCCGGACCTTGCTTGAAATACGATTTCCACTGGATGGGATTGTCGCATACGATGTTTCAGTAAATCGAGAATCTGCGTAATCCACCTTGGCACTTGGCATCGACACATTATTTATGGCCCAATCTGTTTGGAGCAGAAGATCTACTTCGAATCCATTTGTTGTGAATTGTCCGTCCGTGTACGGCAATGTTTGAAGAACCTTGATGATCGCAACATTTTTTCCATCTTGTGTGGTTTGAGTCACATTCAGGCTTTCTACAATTTTCACACCAGTTGGTAAAGGCTGAACAATAGAGAGGCTGTTTAGCGCTCCGTTTACTCCCTTCGCGTTCACAATCATTCCAGGAGAGATTGTGTAATGGACGTTAAATTGGTTAGACTTTATATTTGTTTCTTCTTTAATTAAGTTGTGAAGAGGATTTGCTATTCCTTTAACATTCATTTCACCAATTAATGAAGCTGGAGCATTGTCCTTTACAATGATAGTGGCAGACTTTCGAATTGGTGTGGCTAGCCCATCATAGGTAAGTTGAATATTATCAAAGGTATACGTTCCCTTTTCAGTAAATTCTAGTGGAAGAGTTAAGTCTTTCGGACTTGGTGTTCCTTTGTCTATCTCATAAGTAAAAGTATGGTTCAAATATAGATTATCTCCTTCTTGACGAACCGTTGATCCAGAAGGTAAAACCACTTTCCCCTTATACTTACTAATATCTATTTTAATTTCAGCATTAATTTTTGGAGCTGAAATCTGTTCAGAAATTTTCATAAACACAGAAGATAAATCCTCTTTGTCCGAAGCAGCAATAGCATCCGCTCCAGTGGCGTCTGACAAATCCTTCAAATATTGCTTGTGTTGATCTAACAAGCCATCTCCAAAAGCAATGGAGTACACTTTAACCCCTTTTGCTGATAGCTGCTTAACTGTAGATATATCATTCCCCTTTATAAGCTGGATATAGGAAGTGGCATCAATATTACCTAAAGAAATAACTTGTCCATCCCTTCTAAAATAGCCATTATTACCTGACTTTGTCGTGGAAAGTTTAGGATTCGCTATTTTTCCAGAATTAAGGTAAACCGATGCGTTATAGTACACGACCATCTCTTCTGTAACCTCTGCTTCTTCATAAATTGGATAACAAATCTTCCCTCCCCACCATGTTCGATAGCATTCTTTGCCTATTTTCTCTTTCTTTTCATAGGTCACCAACTCTGTACTTTGAGAATGAGTAGCTTGACCATCGGTTAAAAAGATAACATTTTTATCATGATTATTTTCGGAAAATAACTGAAGGGCTTGATTGAATGTACTTGTATAATTTGTTCCTCCGGCTGCGACAAAAGTAGTAGCTCTTGTTTGAATATAGTCTAGCTTTGCTGCGTTATCACGAAATGAATCATTAGAAAGTGTTACTACATTGTTACTATTTACGTTGTCACTAAATGGAACTAAGCCAAATTGATCCTGACTATTTTGACCTTTAAAATAGGTAACGGCCTCGTTCAATGCTTGTTTGGCACTTCCAAGTCTAGTTTTATCTAGTAGATTTGAATTTGCTACTACCTCTTTCATCGACCCAGAAGTATCCATTATAAAAAGGGTATCCACAGGATCACGAGTGGTTGGTGCATCCCCCTTTGGCGTCAGAGAAAAGTCTAATCTCCCCTCAGCGTTTGCGTCTTGAGGCTTTAGTAATACATCTTGTGAAGGATTTACCGTGAAGTCAATTGAAGGGCTCTGAGCTGCGGATGCAAAAGAAGTAGAAAATAATACAAAAAAGAAAATTAATGCAGGATAACGGATGATTTTAAATCGTGTACTCATAATGACCACCTCCCTAGTAATGTTTCTAATAGGCTGTTTTCACAAAGATTGTGGCTTTTCGAATTAGTCCCTATTTTGTGATGAAGAATGATTTCGGGCATTCTCTCGCATTATTTTCAACTCGAAATAAGGAAAGAAAAGTGTGTTTCCATCCGTTTTTATATGCTAGAGCCACAAAGTATGCGAAAAGAGCCTACTAATAATAACAGTGTCTATATACTTACTACTATTATACCAATCTAGTTCTGTCGATTATAGTAATAAATGCAGAAAAATAGTAGAAGAAAGATAAAAAGCTCTATTTAATTGCATAGAGCTTCATTATTTGGCATATTCCGCGACCCGATTTCGCCCAGCTCGCTTCGCCCCAATATAGAGTGCGCGGTCTGCATTACGAATAAGAGTTATTCCGTCCTCACAATCTACTGGAGCAGACGCTACACCAATACTCGCTGTAATTCGGACTTTTTCACGCCGACTCTGCTGACTAAGACTGTTTTGAACCGTGAACGGGCGGCTTTCAATGCCTTGACGAATTTTTTCCGCTTGCTTTAAGGTTTCCACTTTCGTCATATCAGGAAAAAGAACGACAAATTCCTCTCCACCGTAACGAGCAACCGTCCCATGATGACCGACAATCATCGTAAGTCGGAGGGCCAGTTCCCGAAGAACATCGTTTCCACTCTCATGTCCGTACGTATCGTTGATATTTTTAAAATGGTCTAAATCTAAAATGATCAAGGATAGCTCCTGTCTCTTCCCTTCATATAACGCCTGAAATTCTTTGTTCAGTAATTCATCGAAATAGCGATAATTATAGAGACTCGTTAACGCACAATGCTCACTTTGACGTTTGGTCTCCTCGTAATATCGAGCGTTTTGAATCGCAACACCAAAATAAGAGCATAAAATATCGACAATCATAAGCTGGAATTTTTGATAGGTTTTCGGTTTTTCAGAAGCTAGTAAAAGGACACCCTCCACTTTTTGGTTACGGACGATGGGTACGCTTATTACACTCTCAACATTACTAGGCATATACCCCTCAGCAATTGGAGCCCATTCTTTCTTACGGTTGTATAATACTGCTCTGCCACTTGCCCAAACTTGCCCACTTATTCCTTCATTGAGGCGGTGGGCAGGCAGGTTATTCGGCATTTCTTGACCTTTTTCGACTCTCTTTAAAAGTTCTAGGCGATCCGTTTTTACATTTAAAATATAAGCATAGTCCACCGGAAGAGTTTGAGTAATGCTATGTAGAAACACATCGAGCACTTCATTTATTTCTAATCTTTCTGTTAGTTCGTGACCAATCTCCGCCGCTTTTTGTAAGCTTTCATTTACGTCTTCTGATGATTTGTACATATTCAATAAATAGCTAACACTTAATACGGGAATACCGATTAAAAAGAAGGAAATCATCCCTAACTCTTGGTTGAGGAAATATAAAATTAACCCCACCGGAAACATCGTTAACGTCGAAATACCATCCCAGATCATATCTTCACTAATGAAGGGGCGTTTCTTTCCAATTAGATTATGAAAATAAAATAACAATAGCTGATTACCGACGATTCCAACGATTACGTAGGCAATGGAAGGTAGGAACATGTCCGCAAAATCAACAGATCCTGTTTTACCTCCAAGACCCAAATAGACTAAACCTGATGCAATAGAAATGATAAAAAACATGGCAGAATTTAATGGAAAGCGATAAAAATCAGTTTTACTTATTTTCAAACGAATCATTAATGGGATAATCGAAAATTGAATTAATACTACTTCAAAAAATAATCCATATTTTAAAAACGCTGCAAAAGCTATCGTTTGTATCATGAAAACTGGTGTACCATTTATGACGATAGGTAAGAGGGCAACCATAGTTGCTAAAACTAGAAAAAAAGTGACTTGGAGCATGCTATCTACCTCAGGAGGAAAGGTAAGGTAGGTTATCCAAACACCTATTGGAACAATTGCCAACCAAACTGACCAAATGATGTTTTTTGCTTTTGATGATGTTGCCAATTTCCCGCCTCCTTCTGCGTTTTCTAGGTATATCCTACCAATATTCTATCAAATCCGCAGAAAATTGTCACACGAATTATTTTATTTTTCTAATAATTCCACTACGAGTGGTTTGACTTCTGAGAGAAAATACAAGGAACCCGTAATGACCAATAAATCATCTTCTCCCATTTCACTTATTTTTCCCTCCAGATACTCTTTCCAATATAAAGAATAGCCTGTATGTTGTTCCTCAGCAATTTGTGACAATTGTTCGAGAGACGGGGCCCGCGGGAAGTCAAATGTAGTTAACACAATTCTATCTGTCACCTTTTTTAAATCCTCGATCATGGGGGAGACCTCTTTATCTGCTAAAGCCGCAAATAAAACGGAAATGTGCTTCTGAGAAAATTTTCTCAATAGTGTCTCTCTTAATGCAGATATTCCTTCCGGATTATGGGCTCCATCCACTAATACCATTGGAGAATAAGATAAAATCTCCATGCGAACTGGCCAATAAGCCGCCGCTAGCCCTGCACGAATTTGATTTTCGCTTATTTGGAAGCCTGAATAATTTACAAGCCACTCTATGCTTTTTATTGCCAACGAGGCATTTTCGACTTGATGTTCTCCGTGCATTGAAATAGAAAGATTCTCTATCGATAAACTTGAAGATTGATAAGAAAAGGTTTCTCCCGAATCGTTTGGATAGTAGTCTTTTATGAAAAAATCTTCCTTCAATGAAAAGAGAGATGCCTTTCTTTCAAGACTTCGTTCTCGAATTACTTCTAGAGCGGACTGTTGCTTGACGCATGTGATAATTGGCACTCCAGGTTTTATTATCCCAGCTTTTTCTTCGGCTATTTCTTTTAGGCTATTTCCCAATATTTGCGTATGGTCCAAACCAATAGATGTGATAATTGAGAGCTCCGGAACAACCACATTGGTTGAGTCCAACCGTCCCCCTAGCCCCACTTCTAACAACAAGATATCTACCTTCTGCACATTCGCAAAATAGTAAAAGCACATGGCTGTAATAATTTCAAATTCTGTCGGAATCCACTCGCCTTCTTTTTCCACTTCTTCGACAATTGGTTTTATCATCTTCACCAGATTCAGAATTTCTAAATCCCCGATAGGCTGACCGTTTACGCTAATGCGTTCGTTAAATGTTTCTATATAGGGTGAGGTAAACGAACCGACGTCATACCCAGCTTCGTGAAGGATAGCTCGCATATAGGTTAACGTCGATCCTTTTCCATTTGTTCCACCGATATGAACCGCTTTTACTTTTTCTTCAGGATGATGAAGTTTTTTTAACAGAGCATTCATTCGTTGCAAACCTGGCTTCATTCCAAATCGTAGCCGAGAATGAATCCATTTAAGAGCTTCTTCATATGTATTCATACTGTTTTCCCCTTTAGATTTATATAGGAAAGGAGGAACCTTGAAGAGGCAAGGTTCCTCCTTTAACATTACTCGCTTTTTAATTCCGCAATACGCGTTTCAACTGTTTGACGTTTTTCTAAATAATTTCTTTCTTTCTCACGCTCTTCATCTACAACGCTTTGCGGGGCTTTGCTGATAAATCGTTCATTATTCAATTTTCCTTGAACACGCATGACTTCTTTATTCCATTTTTCTCGTTCTTTTTCTAAACGAGCAATTTCTTCGTCGATGTTGATTAAACCGGCTAATGGTAAATACAATTCTGCACCAGTCACTACCGCTGACATACTCTTTTCTGGTGCCGTTAATGTCGTAGATAATTCTAAAGTTTCCGGATTACAGAAACGGTCGATATACCCTGCATTTTTCTCAAGAATCGCTAAAATCTTTTCATCTTTTGCTTTGATGAGCAAGCTTACTTTCTTGCTCAGTGGTGTATTTACCTCTGCACGAATATTTCGTACTGAACGAATAATTTCAACAAGAAGTTTCATCTCTCCAGCTGCTGCTTCATCAGAAAGCTCCGACTGTACGGTTGGCCATGCAGCAATGGTTATGGACTCACCATTATGAGGGAGGTTTTGCCAGATTTCTTCAGTGATAAATGGCATTAATGGATGAAGTAGACGCATCGTTTGATCTAGCACATAGGCGAGGATACTACGAGTTGTCTTCTTCGCTGCTTCAACTTCCCCGTATAAAGGAAGCTTCGCCATTTCGATATACCAATCACAGAAATCATCCCAAATAAAGTTATAAAGCACGCGACCTACTTCACCAAATTCGTACTTATCGGAAAGATTTGTTACACTCTCAATGGTTTCATTTAAACGGGTTAAGATCCATTTATCAGCAACGGATTTTTCACCTGTTAAGTCGATTTCTTCATATTTCATACCGTTCATATTCATTAAAGCAAAACGGGAAGCATTCCAAATCTTATTTGCAAAATTCCAAACAGATTCTACCTTTTCGATACTAAAGCGCAGGTCTTGACCTGGGGATGATCCAGTTGATAAGAAATAACGCAAAGCATCTGCTCCGTACTTATCAATTACATCCATTGGATCCACGCCGTTGCCAAGCGATTTACTCATTTTTCGCCCTTGCTCATCACGTACTAGTCCATGAATAAGTAAGTCTTCGAATGGGCGTTTTTCCGTAAACTCTAGTCCTTGGAAAATCATCCGTGATACCCAGAACGTAATAATATCGTAACCGGTAACCAGTACGTTTCCTGGATAATAACGCTGATAGTCTTTTGCACTTTCATCTGGCCAACCCATTGTTGAAAATGGCCATAATGCAGATGAGAACCAAGTATCCAATACGTCAGTATCTTGCTCCCAATTTTCAATATCAGCTGGCGGCTCATGGTCAACATAAATTTCGCCTGTTTCTTTATGATACCATGCTGGAATGCGGTGTCCCCACCATAGTTGGCGAGAGATACACCAATCACGAATGTTTTCAATCCAATGCATATAAATTTTTTCGAATCGCTCAGGTACAAATTGAACTTTTTCTTCCGATTTCTGAAGAGCAATGGCTTGCTCAGCCAGTGGCTGCATTTTTACGAACCACTGAGTCGATAAATATGGCTCAACAACTGCTCCACTTCGTTCAGAATGCCCCACAGAGTGATGGTGGTCTTCGATATTAAATAAGACTCCAGCATCCTGTAAATCTTTAACGAGTTGCTTACGGCATTCGAAGCGATCCATGCCTTTATATTTGCCTGCGTTTTCATTCATTGAGCCATCTTCATTCATCACAAGAATTCGTTCTAGGTTATGACGGTTACCGATTTCAAAGTCATTTGGATCATGAGCAGGCGTAATTTTAACCGCTCCTGAACCAAATTCCATATCCACATAATCGTCGGCCACAATCGGAATTTCTCGGTTTGTGATCGGTAAGATAACCGTTTTTCCAATCAAATGATTATATCGCTCATCATTAGGATGAACAGCAACAGCCGTATCGCCAAGCATCGTTTCTGGTCTTGTTGTCGCAATCTCAATTGCACCAGACCCATCAGCCAGTGGATATCTCATATGATAAAATGCGCCTTGAACATCCTTATAAATAACTTCAATATCCGATAAAGCCGTCTTGGTTGAAGGATCCCAGTTAATAATGTAATCGCCACGATAGATTAACCCTTTTTTATAAAGTGTAACGAATACTTCACCAACAGCATCTGATAGTCCTTCATCTAAGGTAAAACGCTCACGACTGTAATCTAGTCCCAGCCCAAGTTTTGACCATTGGTTTCGAATAAACCCAGCATAATCCTCTTTCCATTTCCACGTTTCGGCTACAAATTTTTCACGCCCTAAATCATAACGCGAAATACCTTCCATACGAAGCTTTTCATCTACTTTCGCTTGGGTGGCAATTCCTGCGTGGTCCATTCCTGGCAGCCACAGGACGTCAAATCCCTGCATCCGTTTCATTCTCGTTAAAATATCTTGAAGTGTTGTATCCCAAGCGTGACCTAAGTGAAGCTTTCCTGTTACGTTCGGAGGAGGAATAACAATCGTGTAAGGCGTTTTACTTTCATCATCCTTCGCTTCAAAATATTTTCCTTCTAGCCACCATTGATAGCGTCCCTTTTCAATAGAATTAGGATCATATTTCGTCGGCATAGTTAGTTCTTGGTTCTCCATTTTTTTCCTCCTTAAAATGTGAATTCTTAGAAAACAAAAAACTCCCATCGTCAATAAAAGGACGAGGGAGTGTATTCGCGGTACCACCTTTTTTCTAAATAGAATCCTCTATTTAGATCTTCATTAAAATAACGGCAATTCACCGGCTTCTACTATACCTAGTGTTTCATAGAAGCTGCTTCCGGGCGACATTCTATTGGGTTAACTTAGGAAATGTTTCAGCAAGCCATTTCCCTCTCTAAAAGTAAGTACCAATATACTCTTCCCGTTCAAGGCATTTTCAAGTATGTATATTTATAGTATATAAAAAATGGTGTCAACGTCAATCATTATCTCATAAAAATTTGTTTTTATACCTATTTTCAAGATATCACGCTTTTTCTCCCTACACATAAGCTGTAAAAAAAGGAGGAACGAATAATGCGACGAAAATACAACCCCTACCTTT
Source organism: Bacillus sp. 2205SS5-2 (assembly GCF_037024155.1). Taxonomy (NCBI): domain Bacteria; kingdom Bacillati; phylum Bacillota; class Bacilli; order Caryophanales; family Bacillaceae; genus Bacillus; species Bacillus spongicola. Next base: position 31,279 of record NZ_JAYKTS010000002.1, on the reverse strand, counting down.
TACCTTCATGGCTTCGAACTTGTAGAGGTGTATGTGCCCAATTGATTGTTCCATTTACCATCTTCCAACTAATTCGGACATTTTTATTTCCAACTACGTTTGATGTAATGCTGCTGATCCTATTTGTGGCTCTCGCCCTCGCTATCCGCTTGGAATGGATATAAAAAGGAGCTTTCCTGTTAGGAAGAAGCTCCTTCTTGATTAGCTTCAGCCGCTTCGGCTTTTTTCTTTTGTTCTAATTCTTCCATTTTCATGACGATATATTCTATATTTTTCAATCCCCAATACTGACGTTGTAGTTTTTTTATTAATTTCGCTTCATTCTTTTTTTCACGATGGTGATATTCTTCGACTACTTTTATTACTAACGACGGATACGCCAAATAACTTAAAAACAGTAGATTTTCTTCTTCGCGAAATGGGAAATGCTGAAAATAAGTTGATAACCATTCAAAGCACTCATCATTTGGCTTCGGGTAGGTTTGTAGAGTTCGTGAAATAAATGGGATTAAATCATGTATTGGAGAAGCCGTTTTCGTGTCTTCAAAATTACTAAAAAATCCTAAGCCTCTTTCATCAAATAAAAAATGTTCAGAAGACAGCTTCCCGTGTATCATTACGGTTCGTACTTTATCTTTTTCCTTGGTTTCTTCGTACCAAGAATCTAACTTTTTTCGAGAAAATCGTATCGATTGGGAGATTTCATAATAATACGTACAAAATAATAATTCAAAGGGAGACATATATATTTTTTTTTCACACCGGTCCAAAAACTCATCTATAAACTCTGTTTGTTTATCCCACTTTTCTGTCGTCATTTCGTAATGCTCTTGTCGCTCCTCAACTTTAATAGGTCGCTCACTTGTAGAAAGATGGTGTAAGCGAGCCAACTCGCGAAATAGCTTTTGATGTTTTTCATGACGATCCTCTTTTTCCACATTGATGAGCCAAGGCATTAAATAATATAACCCTTCTTCTTGCCAAACAGCGTAGCGTCCATCCATCGTTGGATAAATAGGAACGATCCGGTTATAGCCTTGCTGATATAGGTATTGAACACTACTGACAAAATCTATTCCTTTTTCAGGTTGAATTTTTTTTAATGCGAATGTTCCTTTACTGCTATATACTTTACTGACTTTGCCTAACTCTTCTATGAAGTGTGGCTCGATTCCGTAATTCTGCAAAATCGGAGAAAGTCTATTTAAGCGATTGGTTTCCATGACTCCACCTTCTTTTTATTTAGCTCTTATCGTAAACTTTATTGCTCCTGACATGACGAAAAAACAAGCAGTAAGGTTTTTTCATGTGTTTTCCTACTTTTTGTCGAGAAATAAAAAATTTATTGTAAGGAAAAGAGCACGAAGTCATACCAGTAAAGATTTCATTCCTTTTCGAACCTCCACAATCTTCGCGGAAGTAGCCTTTTAATTTGCTAAAAGAAACGGACTATTGTATGGAGATGAATGAAAAAAGGAAGAGCAAGGTTTCCCCTGCTCACAATAAAGTCACTATTTATATGCAGGGGTATATGGGATATATAAGACTTGCCCCTCATATACATCTTTTGTAACGTCTAATTGATTCACTCTCAGGAGATTCTGAACACTTGTTTCATATTTTTCAGCAAGACCGTCAATGGTATCTCCTTCTTGTACAATACAAACTTTCAACTTCGCAGGGATATCCTCATCTTTTCGTGCAAAGAAATCAGTTAAGGAAATCGACTCATATTTATCTTTTTTATTTTTGGCTTTTTTCACAGGCTGAACAACACTGCTCTCTTCTTCACTTTCCTCAAACTCCATTTGTGAAGACGACGACTCCTCTTCTAGGTAGTTTGCATCTGATGAGGAGGAACTGCTCGAACTGGACGACTCATCCGTATCAGGAACGCTAAACATATGTTCAAATGGTGAGTCTTGCTTTCTTTGTTCTTCTTCATAATGAAAAACGGGTGGTGAATCTTTTTTCTGATTCTTAACTTCAACTGGGACATCATCGTCTTGAACTCTTTCTTTTTTCGCTTCTAAATAGAAGGGTTCATACTCTTCATTCGACGGCAATTCAGCCTGAGGTGTGTCTTCTATTTGAATTTCTATGGCTTCCTCCAGCGCCGCTGTACGAGCAAGTGGTTCTAACACTCTTTCTCCTGAAATATCAATTGCTTCTTCTTGTGATTCACTTTCAATACCCATGATGGTTAAGTCAGCTGTTAATTTTAGACAAGCATTTTCCGGTACAATGTAATCAAACGAATCAACAAACACATCAATGGAATCTAGATTAGAAATACGATTTTTTGGGATCGTGATGTCAACTGGAAAGCTATGAGAAAACGCACATTCCCCTTCACTATCACGTTCAACCTTTGATACGAGCTTGCCATATTTCTTTTCTTCTGACCAATCTTCCTGAACATTTTCTTCTTCTAACTCTCCTCCAATATATTCACCCGTTAACTCTAGATGTCCGCGAATTAAAACATATTGTTCTTGTTCTTGAATCGTAATATGAGGATCTAGGGATATGGAACGTAATTCCTCCACTTCCTGTCCTCTTTTAAACCAAATGGATTCCTCTAATGAGAACCTTAAACAAGATGGCTGTCCTTGTGTCAACGGTAATCCTCCTTTCAAATCACAAAAGCTTTGTATATCACTACCACTTTATGTGAAATACACAAAGATTATGATACCCTTTCACAGAATAACAAGAAAAGCGGAAGTGGCTGCTCTGAGGCGGCAGGCAAATGACACAACACAGAGGAAATCCTGATTTCCGGCGTGGTGTGGCATTTGACCCGAGCCTCAAGCCACTGCAGCTAGATCATGAAAAGCGGAAGTGGCTGCCCAGGGACGGCAGGCATCTGGCAGTACACGCAGTGAAGCCTGCTTCACGCAGTGGGCTGACAAATGCCCGAGTCCCTAGCCACTGCATCTGGATCATGAAAAGCGGAAGTGGCTGTTACAACGCCATCAAGACCTATATCCTCTCCCCCCAATCAGAGACAACACAATAAATACATTTCATTCAAAATCATTACTCACTGTTTCTTACACTAAGATTCTTTATCTATAATTTTTTCTATCGACATAACCATCAATTTGACCCTCTTATATCTGATAGTCTCGTTCAAAATACGAAATGTTGGCCATAAATTCACCTTTACAACGTTTTTATATAACTATTAGGCTCTTTTCGTATACTTTGTGGCTATTTCACCTGATTTTTGATTAAATTTCCCATTTCACGTTGATTTCCATCAAATATATACGAAATGATGCCCGAAACAAAGCTATATCACAGTTTATAGACTGGTTCGAAAAGCAACAAACTTTGCGAAAACAGCCGTACAAAAAACCCCGTTTATAGGATAAACGGGGTTTTTTTATGGAGATAAAATAGAATAAAAATTAAAAACGGTTACGTGTTTAGGCACCCTAAGCTTTTCTTAACTACGAATGCTTTTAAATGCTTGTTCCGCTGCATGGATCGTCTGTTCAATGTCCTCATCTGTATGAGCCGTGGATAAAAATAACCCTTCAAACTGAGAAGGTGGTAAAAACACACCATTCATGGCCATTTGACGATAATATTCAGCAAACAATTCAAGGTCGGAGGTTTTGGCTTTTTCATAGTTGATAACTTCTTCGTCTGTAAAGAATATACCAATCATCGATCCGGCACGATTAATTGTATGTGGAATGCTATACTTTTCAGCCACTTTCTTCAAACCGATTTCAAGCAAATCAGCTTTTCGTCCAAATTCTTTATACGTGTCTGGCGTTAATTGATTTAATGTTTCATAGCCAGCTGTCATTGCTAACGGATTTCCAGACAATGTTCCGGCTTGGTATATAGGTCCACTTGGCGCAATTCTCTCCATAATTTCCGCTTTACCACCATAGGCTCCTACTGGTAACCCACCACCAATGACTTTCCCTAAACAGGTAATATCTGGTGTTACATTATAATAACCTTGAGCACAACCATAATCGACACGGAATCCCGTCATCACTTCATCAAAAATGAGCAATGCACCATGTTTCGTCGTAAGATCTCTTAATCCTTGCAAGAATCCAGATTGTGGTGGAACGACGCCCATGTTTCCTGCAACTGGCTCGACAATAACACCCGCAATATCCTCCCCAAATTCTTCAAAGGCATAGGATAGGCTTTCAAGATCATTATAAGGAACTGTAATCGTATTTTGAGCCACTCCTTCTGGTACTCCCGGACTATCTGGAAGACCTAGAGTCGCGACACCGGACCCCGCTTTGATCAACAAGGAATCCCCGTGACCATGGTAACAGCCTTCAAATTTAATAATTTTATTTCTTCCTGTATACCCTCTTGCTAAACGGAGTGCACTCATAGTAGCTTCGGTTCCAGAAGAAACCATCCGAACCACTTCTATCGAGGGAACACGTTCAATGACTAGTTGAGCTAGTTTATTCTCAATTAGAGTAGGTGCCCCAAAGCTTGTCCCGCTTTCGGCTACTTTCCTGATTCCCGCGACCACTTTTTCATTTGTATGACCTAAAATTAGTGGTCCCCATGATAAGACATAATCAATGTACTCATTCCCATCGATATCATAGATTTTACTTCCTTTTCCGCGTTCCATAAAAATCGGGTCCATATTCACTGACTTAAAGGCTCGAACTGGGCTATTGACCCCACCAGGCATCAACTCTACCGCTTCTTTAAAGGCTTTATTCGAATTCGTATATTCTCGCATGTTGACTCCTCCCATTCTTTGAATCTTCATTTGTTGTCTTATTCTTCACGTAGCCATCTCGCTGCATCTTTAGCCGCGTACGTAATGATCAAGTCTGCTCCCGCTCGCTTCATACTTGTTAGTTTTTCCAAAACAAGTGATTTCTCATCAACCCATCCATTTAATGCAGCTGCCTTAATCATCGAATATTCACCACTTACATTATAGGCTACAATTGGTGCGTTACATTCATTTTTTACATCACGAATAATGTCTAGATAAGATAAAGCAGGCTTCACAATCAAAAAGTCTGCACCTTCTTCGAGATCAGACTGAGCTTCTCGAATTGCTTCCTTTCGGTTTGCTGGGTCCATTTGATACGTTTTTCGATCACCAAATTGAGGAGAACTATGGGCGGCATCTCGGAAAGGTCCATAATAACTTGACGCATATTTAACAGCGTAAGACATGATTGGAATATCCTCAAAACCTTCATCATCTAACCCTTTGCGAATCGCTGCAACAAACCCATCCATCATATTACTAGGAGCAATGATATCTGCTCCGGCTTTTGCTTGGCTTACCGCTGTTTTAGCTAGTAGATTTAAGGTCGGGTCGTTCAAGATTTTCCCACCTTCGATAATTCCACAATGACCGTGATCAGTGTATTGGCATAAGCATGTATCCGCCACTACAACCATAGCTGGAAATTGTTCTTTTATGTACGCAATCGAGTTCTGAACAATACCATGAGGGTGATATGCTTGTGTTCCTACTTCATCTTTATCGACCGGGACACCAAACACAATCACCGATTTGATACCTAAAGAAACGATTTCTTCCATCTCCTCTTGCAAGTAATCCATCGAAATTTGATAGACCCCAGGCATTGAAGCGACTTCATTCTTTATCTTTTCCCCTTCAACTATAAAGAGAGGATAAATAAAATCTTCTGCTCTCAAAAAAGTCTCTCGTACTAATGCTCTCATATTATCACTTTGACGCAATCGTCTGTGACGACGAAATTGTAGGTTATCCATTTGAAGTTCCTCCTATGTCTCTTGGTAAAAATAAATAATCTCCTTAATCATCTCTTCTATTGTAAATGTATTTGGACAAATTTGCACAAATAAGCCTAGCTCTTCTGCCGTTGCTTTTGTTTTTGGTCCAATACATGCATAAATAAGATCCGGGACATCCATCTGAAAATTCTCAAGTGTCTGCAAGAAAAATCTCACAGCTGAAGAACTCGTAAACGTAATCACATCTAGTGTTTGTTTACTAAGTAATGAATGCATCTCTTCGATAGAGTTGTCTGGGATAAACGTTTCATAGACAATCCACTCATCACATCGCTGGGAACGAGTGTTTAATCTAATTTTTATCTCACTGCTAGCCAGTTTCCCTTTCGGAATTAATACATTATGATCTCTTTTTATGAGCTCCATAAATTCCTGAGCAAAATCTTCTGCTGTAAAGCGGCTTGGCCTGAAAGCAACTGAAAAGCCTAATTGAGATAAATACTCTTCCGTTTTAGACCCCACGGCCCCAATACTGACATTCAAACTTGCAAAAGATACAGAATATTTCCGAAGAAACTTCAAGAAAAAATCGACTGCATTTTGACTCGTGAAGACTACCCAATCATAATGATCAATTTGCTTGATGAAAACTGATTCTCGTTTGTCTTCATAAGCACGAAAGGCAAGAAGAGGGACTGCGTGTGCAACCCCTCCTAGTCTTTCAATATATTGAGAGAAGGGAACTGCTTGTTCAGCACCTCTAGTAATCAAGATTTCTTTCCCTTTCAAGGGTAAAGAAGAAATCATGATTGATCTAGCTCCTTTTTCACATCATCAATCAATTGCTTAGCTCCTTGGGAACTGAGAACGCTTGCCACTTGGTTCCCAACTGCAATAGGGTCTTTACCCGTTTGAATTTCTTTATAAATGGTTTTCCCGTCTGGTGAAGCCACTAGTCCTGTGAAACGGACCATGTCACCTTCATGAACGGTTGCAAATCCCGCAATAGGTACTTGACAACCGCCTTCCATTTTATTTAAGAAGGCCCGTTCTGCTTCTACAGTTATTTTGGCTTCCTTTGACGTGAATTTTGAAAATAAGGACAAAAGCTCTTCATCATCTTGGCGGCACTCAATGGCTAAAGCCCCTTGTCCCACAGCAGGTAGACAGATATCCGTTGATAGGAATTGCGTAACGACGTCTGTTGTCCACCCCATCCGGGCTAATCCGGCAGCCGCGAGGATTATTGCATCATAGTCGTCCGTTTCTAGTTTTCCAATTCGAGTATCTATATTTCCACGAATCCATTTAATTTGGAGATCCGGACGATAGGCGAGTAATTGTGCTCCACGACGAAGTGAACTCGTTCCAATGATTGAGCCTTTAGGTAAGTCATCAAGCGCCACATGATCCTTAGAGATAAACGCATCTCGATGATCTTCACGAACTGGAATACACCCGATGGTTAATCCATCCGGTAGTTGGGCCGGCATATCTTTCATACTATGTACGGCCATATCAATTTCCTTATCTATCATCGCTTGTTCGATTTCTTTGACAAATAATCCTTTACCACCAACCTTTGAGAGCGTGACGTCTAAAATCACATCTCCTTTTGTGACAATCTCTTTGATTTCAAAATCAAACGGCGCACCCAAATCTTTCAATTGCTGTATCACCCATTTGGTTTGCGTTAATGCTAACTTACTTCTACGTGAACCGACAATAATTTTTCTCATGACCTCTGACGTCCTCCTTCATCAATACCAAAAATGAAATGTAGATAAGCGACTGATAAGAAAAAAATTAATTAATATTATCAAGAAAGCCGCAGTATTCCATATCGCTAAGGATTTTCCATACATTTCTTTTCGAACTCGTAAATATAAAAATACACTATAGACAATTAACAAAATAAACGAACCAATAATTTTCGGGTCATACCATAATACATCAGGTAACTTAATAAAGGCCCACTGTACCCCTAAAATTAGACTTAACAACAGCATCGGCAACCCAATTGCATTCAATACATACGTCATTTTTTCTAGCTGTGACAAATCACCTAAACGCCATAAACGAGGTCCCCATTTCTTCTCTTTTAATAGTTTATATTGAAGTAAGTAAAGCAGAGAAAAAACAAATGAAAGGGAAAAAGCTGCGTATGAAAGAATAGCCATTGTAATATGAATCAGCAATAGTTCGGATACTAACTTTTCAGCCATAGCTTCTGATTCCATTTGCATCGGTGCAAATGTATGAATCACAATAATGATAAATCCTAAAACATTCGTAAAAAAGACTGTAAAATCCACTCGTAACAACCGATTGATACTAAGAGAAAGTGTCAGAAGAACCCATGCATAAAAATAGAGTCCTTCAAAGATCGTTAATACCGGAAATCGACCCGTTCGAAACATATAGAGAAATAAAAAAATTGTTTGCAACACCCAAACAATCGAAAGAATCCAGAAGGCGAACCGATTTGCCTTCTGGTTTTTGTGGAGAAAATCAATAAAATATAGCAAAATACTCAAAGCATACAGGACGACCATTAATTCATGTAGCCTTGTCATATTGTATTCAAACATGTAACAAAGCCTCACTTATGACTGAAAAGAAGGCTGTGGTTGAAGAACCGAAGATGACTTCTTTTCGTCTGCTATTTCCGTGGATTGGACTTGTCCTTCAATGTTGAAAATTTTCATAAATAACTCTAATTTTTCACTCGCATTCTTCTCTCCTGCGAGCTCTTTCACTTGCAGAATCGGATCTTTCAGTATTTGATTGATAATGCTTTTCGTGTGCTTATTTAGCACCTTGCGTTCACGATCGGTTAAACTTGGCATTTTCCGTTCGATGCTGGTCATTGTTTCCGCTTGAATAACAAGCGCTTTTTCGCGAAGAGCCGAAATAACCGGTACGACACCAAGCATGTTTACCCATTCATTAAAACTGACTAATGCTTCTTCAATCATCAAAAGAATCTTTTCCGCTGCAATTTTACGTTGTGCGAGATTCGCTTGAACAATCCCTTCAAGATCGTCAATATCATAAAGAAACATACTCTCAATCTCTGCTATTGCTGGATCTAAATCGCGCGGTACCGCGATGTCAATCATAAATAGAGGACGCCCTTTTCGTAATCGTTCTACACCCGCCATAAGCTCTTTATTAATAACGAATTCCTTCGCTCCTGTTGAGCTAATTAAAATATCTGCTTCAATTAAAGCGCACTGAAGTTCTTGTAATGTTTTAGCTTTACCATCAAAGCGTGCAGCCAAATCCTCTGCTTTTTTCAGTGTACGATTAATAACAGTAATATCTTTTGCGCCACTACCTTGAAGATTTTCAATCGCAAGTTCACCCATCTTGCCAGCACCTAAAATCAGTACTTTTCTTCCTTCTAATGAGCCGAAAACTTTTTTAGATAACTCAACCGCAGCATAACTCACACTCACTGCGTTTGCACCAATATCTGTTTCAGAATGTGCTCTTTTGGCAAGAGTAAGGGCCTGTTTAAATAGATAATTAAAAATTGTGCCCGTCGTTTGTGATACTTGAGCGACTTTAAAGCTACTTCTTATTTGCCCCAAAATTTGTGTTTCACCAAGCACCATTGAATTCAGACCACATGTCACTTTTAGCAGATGCTCAACCGCACCTTCTCCTTCATAGATGAACAAATACGGCGAAAATTCATCTTTATCAATATTAAACCATTGAGATAGAAATTCTTTTATATAATAACGTCCAGTATGAAGCTGATCGACAACAGCATAAACCTCTGTCCGGTTACAAGTTGACACGATCACGTTTTCTAACAGGCTTTTTCTATTATTTAATTCCATCATAGCCTGAGCTAAGTCGGCTTCATTAAAAGACAAACGTTCGCGAATTTCAACAGGGGCTGTTTTATAATTAAGACCAACAACAATCGTATGCATGCAGAAATCCACCTCCAAAAAAAATCATTACTCCAATTATAACATGCTTGTACAATAATAAATAAAAAAATGTGAACAGAAAGTGAAACCTATGGTACTATGAAAAGCGAAAGTGGCTGCTCTGAGGCGGCAGGCAAATGAAGAGCTCGTAGGTGATGCCTGCATCACTGGAGAGTTATTCATTTGACCCGAGCCTCAAGCCACTGCAGCTGGATCCATCGAAAAGCGAAAGTGGCTGCTCAGGGACGGCTGGCATCTGGCAGTTCCACACATTGTTCAATGAATTTATATCAAAATATAGCTGATAAGTAGATAATTCTTACTATGAGATACAAACATATATCGTACATAGTCACCTAAACCAGACTAACAAAACCCAACAAAATTTTCAAGTTTCTCAATGGGTATGGGAGGAAAAAATGAAGAAGCAACGCTTATTTCCAGCGGTCATCTTAATTGGATTTGGACTATTTTTTTATTTACAAGAAGCACAAATCGAACTATTTTCTGGCTTTTTTAATTGGCCAACATTATTTCTCATCATTGGATTCGCCTTTTTAATGCAAGGATATAAAGGCAAAGATCACGAAGCGATTCTACCTGGAGTTATTTTAAGTGGATTTGGCCTTCATTTTCATGTCTTGCAACGACTAACAATATGGCCCGATCATATTGGTGTATTCATTCTGATTATCTCTCTAGGTTTTTTACTACGTTATCAAAAAACGGGAGATGGTCTTTGGCAAGGAATTCTCTTTTTAGTCCTTTCTATTACCTTATTATTCTATCAAACGGTTATGCAGTCCCTTCAAATGCTCGAAACCCGCTTCAGTTTCATCTGGCAACTTTGGCCACTATTCTTCATCGGTGTGGGCGTCTACTTGCTATTCTTTAACCGAAAATAAACAAGCAGGAGCTTAGTAGCCTCTCCTGCTTGTTTATTTTCACTGTTCGTTTAACGTTGCTTTCCGAAATAAAATTGCTTTTCGCAGCAGATTATAAGCCGATACAAAAGATGTGCAATGGCGCATTTATTCTTAGATTCATGGATAAAATTAATATCAAAATGGAGGAATCCGTTGATACTGAAATTATATTGCAACCAGGCCTTCGAAAAGAATCATTTATAAAATGGAATCTAAAAAGGCTTTTGTTCGTTCTTCCTTCGGTGCCCCAAATAAATCACCAGGATGGCCGACTTCTACAATCCTACCATCGTGCAAGTAGACAACCCAATCTGCAACTTCTCTAGCGAAACCCATCTCGTGTGTCACAACCACCATGGTCATTCCTTCTAGCGCTAGCTCCTTCATGGTACTTAACACTTCGCCAACCAACTCCGGATCTAGCGCAGATGTCGGTTCATCAAACAGCATAATGTCTGGCTTCATCGCTAACGCTCGAGCAATGGCAACTCGTTGTTTTTGTCCACCCGATAATTTAGATGGATATACCGACTCCTTTTCTTCTAGTCCTACTTTCTTTAACAAGCCCCTTGCTTCTTTCATCGCTTGTTCTCTCGCTACATTCTTGACGTGCATTGGCGCTTCTATAATATTTTCTATGACCGTTTTGTGAGGAAATAGATGGAAATGTTGAAACACCATCCCAACTTTTGAACGAATTTGATTGACGTTATGACTTTTCGCTCCAATTTCTTCCCCGTCAATGATAATACGCCCGCTCTCCTTTGTTTCCAAGAAGTTTAAACAACGCAATAAGGTACTTTTTCCAGATCCACTTGCTCCAATCAAGCACACAACATCACTTTCCATTACCTTGAAATCAATATCCTTTAAAACGTGAAGATCACCGAAGGACTTATTGAGCTTCTCTATTTCTAAAATAACATTCTCTTTCACTTCACAAACCTCCTGACGATTAATCACTAGCTGCTAGCTTATTTTCAAGGACTCGCACAATCATAGAAAAGATAAAGACGAGGAATAAATAATAAATAGACACAATCAATAGATACGTCATAGAATCAAAATGGGTTGACCCTAGCGTAGTTGCGACACTAAATAACTCAAACATCCCAATAAAAGAGGCGAGGGATGAGTCTTTTAGAGCAATAATGAATTGATTACCTAATGGCGGAAGAGCTCTTCTAAATGCCTGTGGCAAGATAATACGTCTCATTGTTAACGAAGAAGTCATTCCAAGGGAACGACCTGCTTCCATTTGTCCACGGTCAATAGAAGAAATGGCCCCTCTAAAAATTTCAGCGATATATGCCCCATTATGGAAAGCAAGACCGAGAACAACAGACCAAAAATCGCTAATATTTAATGAAGTTAACCCGAAATAAAAAATGAAAATTTGTACAATTAACGGGGTACCTCTGACGACAAATATGTAAAGTTCCGCAATCCATTCTAATACCTTAATATTCGAATTTCGCAATAATGCAAAAAATAACCCTATGAAAAGAGCGATAAAAACAGACACAACCGTTAGTAAAAAGGTCCATTTTAATCCAATCATAAATGTATCTGACGTTTCAATAAACGTATTAATAAAATCCATACTTTCCCTCCATGACTCCATTTGACATCGGAAATATTTCCAAACGTACGGCTCTTGTTGAACGAATTCGGTTCTTACGTACTCTCTTCACCCACCCCTTCAGCTTTTTTCGAAGAAGGGACCACTTAATTTTGGAGTTAGAGTCAGCTAATTATTAAAAAAATGAGGAGACGATGGTAAAACCCATTCATCTCCCAGAATTACTACTCCTTTTCCGGATCTGTCGTAATGTCTTCTCCGAAATATTTCTCACTAATTTCTTTTAACTTTCCTTCTTCTCTTAGTTCTTCTAGTGCTTTATTGATTTTTTCTAACAGTTCTTTGTTCTCTTTATTAATGGCAATCCCTTGATCGCTACGTCCAATTAATTCGCGAGCATCAATAGTTAACCCTGCTCCCATCGCTTCTTTACCAGTGATGAAGTCAGTAATAACGGCATCATGTTTACCATTATTCAACGCTTCTAGGGCAACAACATCACTGTCATAGCGTTGAATTTTATCGGTGACCTCTGCTGCTGTTTCTTCATATGTAGAACCTTTTGACACCGCAATTTCCATTCCTTCTAAATCAGCTAAGGTTAAGACATCACTATCTGGTCTTACAAAAATTTGTGGTCCTGAATAATAGTACGGTGTTGAGAAATTGACTTGCTCTAAACGTTCATCTGTTATTGTATGACTAGCTACCGCTGCATCAAATCGACCCGTTTTTACTCCTTCGACAATCCCAGCGAATTTAAATTTCTTTTGCTCAGGATCAAGATCAAGCTTCTTTGCTATAGCTTCTGCCACATCAATATCAAAACCCGACATCTTTCCATCTTCTTCGGTTACACTAAAAGGGGCAAATTCACCTGAAGCAGCATAAACAAACTTGCCATCTTCTACTAAATTTAGTCCCGTTTCATCCCCCCCTGAGGTCTCACTGCCACATGCTGCTAACAATAAAGTCAACGTTGTGATCAAAAATAACTTCAACTTATTTTTCATTCTACTTCCCCCTTGTTTATCTAAGTCGTTCAATGAAGCGAACACTACTATTTTACCAATTATTCACATTATTCTCAAAAATGATACAAACTGAAAATTCATTCTCTCCGCATCTTAGCCAAGCTGTGACGAACTCATCTCTTCCAGACGTGCAATTCCTATACTTTCCCTTTATTTCCTCTTAAATCCAAATGATTGATAAGAATTGTGCCAATTGCTAGACACATACCTACCCATCCGGAAAAATAACCTCTCTTCCTTTTCAAAAGGTTGGTTTCGCAATGTTAGTAGCTTTCAACCAATCATTAAACTGTGATATAGATCGGTTTCTGGTTATCTTTCCGTAATTAATTGATGCGCTATCTCCAAAAGTAGCTGTTTACCCAAAATGGTGAATCAATAGCAACAATGTATTTGAAAGGCTTTTTTCACAAAGTTTGTTGCTTTTCGTACCAGTCTATAAACGTTGATATAGCTTTGTTTCGGGCATCATTTCGTCTATTTTTAATGGAAATCAACAGTGAAATAGGCGATTTAATCAAAAATCAGATGAAATAGCCACATTGTATACGAAAAGAGCCATTTGAAAAGAGCCTTTCAAAAAGAAAAAACCTGACTACCTTTAAATTGGTAGTCAGGTTTTTTGTCCTTATTTAAACTTATTTAATGCGCCCCAAACTTTATCTTTTCCCTCTCCCGTTTCAGAAGAAAATAGAATTACTTCGTCGCCCTTTTCAAGATTTAAGGTTTCCTTTGTGATTTTCATATGCTTCTGCCATTTTCCTTTTGGGATTTTATCTGATTTAGTCGCTACGACTAAACACGGCAAGTCATAATGTTTAAGGAAATTGTACATGGTAATATCATCCTTGGTTGGTGGATGACGTAAATCTACTATTAATATTACAGCACTTAATTGATCCCTTATCGTAAAGTAAGTTTCGATCATACGACCCCAAGCATCTCGCTCGCTTTTTGAGACTTTGGCAAATCCATAACCTGGAACATCAACAAAGAATAGTTGTTCTTCAATTTTATAGAAATTCAATGTTTGTGTTTTACCTGGTCTCGAGGAAATTCTAGCTAGCGCTTTACGATTCAGCATTTTATTAATAAATGATGATTTCCCCACATTCGAGCGACCAGCAAGCGCAAACTCTGCTAATCGTTCTTTGGGGTATTGTTCCGGTCTTACAGCACTTATTACTAGTTCTACATTATTTACTTTCATCTATTCCACCTGCTATTGCTATTTCTAGTACTTCATCTATATGGGACACAAGTACAAATCGTAAATCTTGACGAACACTTTCCGGTATATCATCAATATCTTTTTCATTATCTCGCGGCAGAATGATGGTTCGAAGTCCAGCGCGATGAGCGCTTAACGTCTTCTCTTTCACACCACCAATTGGCAGTACTCTCCCGCGAAGCGTCATTTCTCCAGTCATCCCCACTTCACGATGAATCTCTTTACCTGTTAACGCAGAAACTAAGGCCGTTGTGATGGTTATCCCAGCTGAAGGCCCATCCTTTGGCACAGCTCCTTCAGGGACATGGATATGAATATCATATTGTTCATGAAAATCCTCTTGAATTCCAAGTTCTTTTGTTTTAGAACGAACATAACTAAACGCTGCTTGAGCAGATTCTTTCATTACATCGCCTAGTTTACCAGTTAACACTAACCTTCCCTTACCAGGTGAGAGACTCACTTCAATTTGCAGCGTATCCCCACCAACCGTGGTATAAGCTAATCCTGTTGCTACACCTACTATATCCTCTGTTTCAGCTTGACCATAGCGAAAGATTTTTTTCCCTAGAAAATCTTCAAGGTTTTTTTCAGTAATAACAACTCGCTTCTTTTTGCCTGAAACAATAATTTTAGCAGTTTTCCGGCAAATTGCTGCCAGTTGACGCTCTAAACTTCGAACGCCTGCTTCTCTAGTATAATACCTGACAATATCTCGAATAGAATCATCACGTATTTGCAATTGGCTCTTAGTTAGACCATGATCTGTAATTTGTTTCGTTAACAAATGATCCTTTGCAATATTGATTTTTTCTTCTTCTGTATAACCCGCAATTGAAATGATTTCCATCCGGTCCCGCAATGGACCTGGAATCGTCGCTAAGTTATTGGCTGTTGCAATAAACATCACATTAGATAAATCATAGGTTTCTTCAATATAATGATCGCTAAAAGAGTTATTTTGCTCTGGATCGAGTACTTCTAACATCGCAGAAGAAGGATCTCCTCGAAAATCATTAGACATTTTATCTATTTCATCCATCAAAAACACAGGATTAACCGTTCCCGCTTTCTTCATTCCTTGGATTATCCGGCCTGGCATGGCTCCCACATATGTGCGGCGATGACCTCGAATTTCTGATTCATCCCGAACCCCTCCAAGAGAAATGCGAACAAAGTTACGACCAAGAGATTCTGCAATCGATCGCGCTAAACTCGTCTTTCCTACCCCAGGAGGTCCTGCTAAACAAAGGATAGGACCTTTTAGAGAATTAGTTAGTTGTTGAACTGCTAAATATTCTAACACTCGTTCTTTTACTTTACCTAATCCATAGTGATCCCGATTTAAGATTTTCTCTGCTTTAACAATGTTTAGATCATCATCTGTCGCGTTTGTCCAAGGTAGAGCAATCAGCCATTCGATATAATTACGAATGACCGCGCTCTCTGCAGAGCTAGAGGGAATCTTTTCATACCGACTTAATTCTTTTAGAGCTGTTGCCTCAACATGAAGAGGCATCTCAGCTTCTTCAATTTTTCCAGCCAACTCAGAGATTTCTCCTGTTTTCCCCTCTTTGTCGCCTAATTCTTTTTGAATTGCTTTTAATTGCTCACGTAAATAATATTCTTTTTGCGTTCGTTCCATCGAACGTTTGACACGCTGACCGATTTTCTTTTCGAGATTTAATACTTCTTTTTCATTATGAATAATTTCAATTACATGTTGTAATCGATCATGAACTTCAAGCATTTCTAAAATTTGTTGTTTGTCTTTGAGCTTAAGAGGAAGGTGAGATGCAACAATATCCGCCAATCTTCCAGGCTCTTCTATATCAGAAACCGTCGAATAGGTTTCTGCTGTAATTTTCTTAGATAGCTTGATGTACTGGTCGAAATAGTTCAACAAAGTTCTCATTAAGGCATCTAGTTCCGGACTTTTGTTCGCTTCTTCTTCATGCGTAACAACTGCCACAGAGGTATAGGACTCTTCTTCATACAACTTATTAATCGTAGCTCGTTGCAGTCCTTCTACTAATACCCGAATCGTACCATTTGGGAGCTTTAACATTTGTTTTACTTTAGTTAATGTACCCATTGTGTAAATATCTTCTTCAGTTGGTTCATCAATATTAATATCTTTTTGCGTGGTTAAAAAAATAAAGTGATCACCCATCATTGCCTTTTCTAATGCTTCCACAGAACGGTCTCTACCTACATCGAGGTGAAGAACCATGGTTGGATAAACAAGCAAACCTCTTAAAGGTAGGAGGGGGACGATTTGTTCTTGTTTTTTCGTCATAATCAAAGTACCTCCATCATTCTATTATGAAAATCTCATTTAAAAATGAACGGGATTCAACGTTCATTCAATTTATGTATGATTATTCCCAAAAAATCAGTCATGTTTACCGACGTCAATCTTTGTACAATTCTAACCTATTTGTATACTAGTGTCCATTCAAAGACCCATTCTCTCTTTACCACTCCCTGATAACATTATTCGACTCTCCTTCAATATGCCATTGCTCCTGCTAACTTTTTGTTGCTGATGATCTATTCTTTCATATTTCCAAATGAAACCGATTCGAAATCGAATCGGTCTAGAACACTCCTATTTTACCTTACACACTTTGACTTTTTTCAATGCCAAATCCTTCTTTTCGATCCTTTTGCAATGCAATTTTAATAACTTCTTGTAAGGTTTTAACAGGAATGATCTCGATATCAGATACCTCTCTTAATAAAGAAGGTTGATTGTCATATGGAATAATCACCTTTGTTGCCCCAGCAAGTTTAGCAGCCTTTACCTTTGCTAATACTCCTCCGACTGGCTTAACAAGACCATGAATGCTAATCTCTCCGGTCATGGCGATATCATGGTACACAGGAATTCGATAGATTGCAGAGTAGATACCTGTTGCCATTGCGATTCCAGCAGAAGGACCATCTACTGGGATTCCACCGGGAAAATTCACATGGATATCATATTGTTCTGAAGGTATACCCATCGTACGCAAAACTGTTAAGACATTCTCAATAGACCCTTTAGCCATACTCTTTCTACGAACAGATTTCCCTTGATTTCCTATGCTCTCTTCTTCTACAATTCCCGTAATATTTATACTTCCTTTGTCTAAAGCTGGGATAACCGTTACTTCAATTTCTAGCAACGAACCGGTATTTGGGCCCGTTACAGCTAATCCATTTACAAGTCCTATCACTGCTTTTGGATTCACTCTTTTGTCAAACCGAGGAGAGAGTTGACTAGAATGAACGACCCACTCAATATCTTCATCTAGAATCCCCGTCCGTTTTTTAACAATCGCTAATCCGGCTGCAATTTGAACCATATTTACAGCTTCTCTTCCATTTCGCGCGAACGTGGATAGTATCTCCAAACCATTATCACTTATTTTTAAATTCACTTTATCAACCGCTCTTTTTCCCACTTGAATAATTTCTTCTCGATCAAGCTCTCGAAAGAATACTTCCATACACCGAGAACGAATGGCTGGTGGAATTTCACTTGGGGTCCGAGTTGTTGCTCCAATGAGTCTGAAATCGGCCGGTAGTCCATTCTTAAATATATCGTGTATATGCTGAGGAATTTGCTGGTTTTCTTCACTGTAATAAGCACTTTCCAAATATACTTTTCGATCTTCTAACACCTTCAACATCTTATTCAGTTGAATGGGGTGTAATTCACCAATTTCGTCAATAAATAATACTCCGCCATGAGCATTAGTCACCGCTCCTTGTTTTGGTTGAGGAATCCCAGCTTGTCCCATCGCTCCGGCTCCTTGATAGATTGGATCATGCACAGAACCAATTAGCGGGTCTGCTATTCCTCTTTCATCGAACCTAGCTGTCGTGGCATCTAACTCAACAAAAACCGCTTTGGGAGAAAATGGGGTCGTTTGTTGTTTTTTTGCTTCTTCTAATACTAATCGAGCTGCAGCCGTTTTTCCAACTCCAGGAGGTCCGTAAATAATCACGTGTTGAGGGTTCGGACCACATAGTGCTGCTCTTAACGCTTGAATACCATCTTCTTGCCCAATAATATCCTCAAAACTTGTTGGTCTCACCTTCTCTGCCAAAGGTTCTGATAGCTTTATCGAGCGTAGCTGTCTAAGCTGCTCCATTTCTTTTTTTGACTCTCGATCTATGGATACTTTTTGAGTTCGTTGGTTTCGAAGTAAATTCCAAAAGTACAACCCAATGATGACGCCAAAGAAAAGCTGGATAAGTAACGCAATAGCAGTCCAACTCATACAATCCCTCCAGTTATCCAAGTAGTATTACGTAGTATCTCCTGTGAATAACGAGATTAAACAAAATGGACCTACCGACAAAAAATCCCAAAAGGCGTTAACCTTTTGGGATTTTTTGTCATCATGCTGAATTTTTAGTTTCATCGTTAGGGGAAAGCTCTGTTCCATCTTCTAAAAGAAGTTTAGGCTTTTCACCATTGACTACCGTATCTTGTGTAATAATACATTTTTTGATATCTTCTCTCGATGGAAGATCAAACATAACATCCAACATAATGTTTTCGATAATCGAACGGAGACCACGTGCACCTGTTTTACGTTCGATCGCTTTTTTCGCAATTTCTATCAGTGCACCCTCTTCAAAATCAAGGTTTACTTCATCTAACTCAAGCATTTTTTGATATTGTTTCACTAGTGCATTTTTTGGTTTCGTCAAAATTTCAATTAGTGCATCCTCATCTAAAGGCGTCAAACTCGCAATGACTGGGAGACGACCGATAAATTCTGGTATGAGTCCAAATCGCAGTAAATCTTCTGGTACTACTCTAGATAGCAAGGATTTGTCTTCAACCTCTGCTTTTTTGGAATCTGACCCGAATCCGATGACTTGTTGACCTAATCGACGTTTGATGATCTGTTCAATACCGTCAAATGCACCACCGCAAATAAACAGGATATTACTTGTATCAATCTGAATGAATTCTTGGTGAGGATGCTTACGTCCACCTTGAGGCGGCACACTTGCTGTTGTTCCTTCCAAAATTTTCAGTAGTGCTTGCTGGACTCCTTCACCAGAAACATCTCGTGTAATGGATGGGTTTTCTGATTTACGAGCCACTTTGTCGATTTCATCAATATAAATAATTCCTTTTTCTGCACGTTCAACATCATAGTCAGCTGCCTGGATAAGCTTTAATAAGATGTTTTCAACATCTTCTCCAACATAGCCCGCTTCTGTAAGCGATGTCGCATCAGCAATAGCAAAAGGAACATTTAAAATTCTTGCTAAGGTTTGAGCTAAAAGAGTTTTACCACTTCCAGTGGGCCCAATTAAGCTAATATTACTTTTCGATAACTCTACATCATCTACTTTGTTATTAGAATTAATCCGCTTGTAGTGATTATATACAGCTACGGCAAGCGACTTTTTCGCCTGGTCTTGACCAATTACATATTCATCCAAAATCCCACGAATCTCCATTGGTTTCGGCACATCTTTAAATTCTACTTCTTCTTCTGTCCCAAGTTCTTCCTCTACGATTTCTGTACATAACTCGATACATTCATCGCATATATAAACTCCTGGACCTGCCACAAGTTTCCGAACTTGATCCTGTGTTTTGCCACAGAATGAGCACTTGAGTTGTCCTTTTTCATCGTTAAATTTAAACAATGACGTTCACCCCTTAGTAAAGACTAATTAACAATATGTTAAGTCTTTAATTTATTCAATGACGATCATATAGCTACTACATGATACATTGTATTACCGAAACAGTTATGTATTGCATTTTAACACAAAACAAAATGGAAACGGAACTTAAACGACTTTAGGGAAAAACAACCAAAATCCCTTATGATTTGACCCGTCTAATCAGCTTTTCCCATTTTTACGAAATTCTATTCTTTATGTAATTTTTTTTTGTATAAAACAAGGCACGATTTAATCGCACCTTGTTTCTCTATCTATTATTATGCAACAGTTTTGCTATTATCTACAAGAAATTCGATTGCTTTGCGAATTTTCAAGTCACCTTTAAGACCATCTAAGCCACCAAGCGCTTGCTTAATGTTATCGGAGCTCATATTATATTGCTCAGCCATTACGCTTACTTCTTTTTCTGCTTCCTCATCAGAAACTTCTAAGTTTTCAGCGATTGCAATAGCTTCAAGCGTTAAGTTTGTACGTACACGTTTTGCTGCATCTTCTTGCATTTGAGCACGAAGAGCTTCTTCGTCTTGTCCTGAGAATTGGAAGTACAATTCTAAGTTCATGCCCTGCATTTGAAGACGTTGTTCAAATTCTTGCATCATACGGTTTAATTCGCTGTCGATCATAGCTTGTGGAATTTCCACTTCTGCACCTTCAGAAGCTTTTTCAATTAAAGCTTCACGAGTAGATGTTTCCGCTTCTGTTTTTTTCGTTTCTTCCAGACGCGTTTTTGTTTTTTCTTTAAGCTCAGCAAGTGTTTCTACTTCTTCGTCTGCTTCTTGAGCAAATTCATCATTAAGTTCAGGAAGTTCTTTTGTTTTAATTTCGTGAAGCTTCACTTTAAAAGTAGCCATTTTTCCAGCAAGATCTTCTGAGTGATATTCTTCTGGGAAAGTTACTTCAACTTCTTTTTCATCTCCAGCAGATAATCCGATTAACTGTTCTTCAAACCCTGGGATGAATGAACCAGATCCGATTTCAAGTGAATAATTTTCACCTTTTCCACCTTCAAATGCTTCACCTTCAACGAATCCTTCAAAATCAATAACAGCTGTATCGCCGTTTTCAACTGTTCCTTCTTCTTTTACAGCAAGCTCAGCTTGACGCTCTTGAAGAGATTTCAATTCAGCATCCACATCTTCTGCAGTTACTTCAGTAGTCATTTCTTCCACTTCTAGACCTTTGTATTCGCCCAGTTTCACTTCAGGCTTAACAGTTACTTTTGCTGTGAAAATAAACTCTTTGCCTTTTTCCATTTGAGTTACATCGATTTCAGGACGGTCAACTGGATCGATATTTGTTTCTTCCACAGCGCTTGAATAAGCTTCTGGAAGCATAAAATCAATTGCATCTTGGTAAAGAGATTCTACACCAAAACGTTTTTCGAACATGCCACGAGGCATTTTCCCTTTACGAAAACCTGGTACATTTACTTGTTTTACCACTTTATTAAAGGCTTCATCTAAACCTTTATTTACCGTTTCAACGTCAACTTCAACAGTTAAAACACCTTCATTACCTTCTAACTTTTCCCACTTTGCAGACATATTATTTCCCTCCAACAATCTATAATTGATCAATTTTCAAATTGAACATGGTTAAGAATTCCTTCTTAATATGTAACAGTATCTTCTGTCAATCTTAAGATATTGTTCACTTTACAACCATTACATTATAACACAAGTGCTTTTTCTTTCAACAGAAAGCCTTTAAATATCGGTAGAAGAAAATTCTTCTAATTTTTTTATTTTTCGTATCTCTCTCTCTATCTCTTCCACTCTTATCCCCATCTCTGTAGCCATTTTGTTTACATCGGTCATTTCCCCAATAAGCGCTAAGGCGTGGATATAATAAGATATGGAAGCAACGTTCTCAGAGGCTGACAAGGAAAATGGGTACCTTAAAAACGAATGTCGACTAATCATTTCTTTCATTAATGAAAAGAGAGAGGGATTTTTTTGTTCAACCATTTCTTCCACTTCGACCATCAATGCTTGATAGGAAGACATATCAAACACATCTACTAGCTCTGCCGGAATGACTTTCCCTTGTTCCCCTAGTTTTATAACTGATAGTTCTTGATCAATCTCATGTTCTCTGAGCACATTCAGAACCATTGTTTGGAGCATAGGATGCGCATTTGAGTCAGTAAGATAAGCAATCAGTTGTGACCGGTATGGACGGATGTTGCGATGAACTAATTGACCCATCACCAGTATTTGTTCTTGGAAATCACCTGTAAATAATTGAAGCTCTTCCTCCTTGGCCTCCATTATTTTTAACTGCTCTCTATTGACTACTTTTTGACTGATTGAGAGTAACTGTTTAAAGTGTTCTTCTTTGTTCGGTGGAACATTTTGCTCATCAAAGAGTGCATTCAAAAGTGTTACCACTTCTTGATGTTCATTTAGTTGAATTAAAATCATCAAGTACACGTCAATGATTTCATAGTATTCGCCTTTGCCTTCTTGCAGAAGAGATTGACAAAAGTCTCTCGCCGCTTCATATTGTTCCCCTTCATATAAAGCAAGTATTAACGCCATGTATATTTGGGGTTGTTCATATCCTAAATCTAATGCTTGCTTCAACAAATCAGCTGCTTCTCGGTATTTCTTTTCTTGGAGATAATCGAGACCTTTCTCCATCAACCTTTCCTTAATACCAGGGAAATAAACAACATTTCCGCTATATTCTATGGTTTTGCGTTTCTTTTTCATGGTACATACCGTCCTTCTCACACTCTATCTTATTTAGTGTAGCATGTGAAAATCATAATACCAAACAATATCCAAGAGGGACAGGTATCTCTTCTCATTTTGCTGTTTACTAAAGGCTCTTTTCGTATACATTGTGGCTATTTCATCTGATTTTTGACTAAATCCTCCATTTCATTGTTGATTTTCCTAAAAATAGACGGATCCAGCTACAGTGGCTTGAGGCTCGGGTCAAATGAATAACTCTCCAGTGATTCAGGCATCACCTACGTGCTCTTCATTTGCCTGCCGCCTCAAAGCGAGCCACTTCCGCTTTTCGTGATCCAGCTACAGTGGCTTGAGGCTCGGGTCAAATGAATAACTCTCCAGTGATTCAGGCATCACCTACGTGTTCTTCATTTGCCTGCCGCCTCAAAGCGAGCCACTTCCGCTTTTCGTGATCCAGCTACAGTGGCTTGAGGCTCGGGTCAAAGCTATATCTTAGATAATGAATTGATACGAAAAGCCACAATCTTTACGAAAGCAGCCTTACTAAAAAGGGAGAAAAAATGGATTTCCCCCTGCCCGGTTTAATATCAACCTATTATTTCTGCTAATTCACTAGTAAATTCCACAAATCACCAGATTCAATACATATTAACTAATTTTGGTCAAGGTACCTGTCCCTCATCCCAATTGATCATAAAAAAACGCTGTTTCCATACGTAAGTATACGAATGAAATCAACGTTTTTAGTTTGGACGTCCCAGGAGAGATTCGAACTCCCGACCGACGCCTTAGAAGGGCGTTGCTCTATCCAGCTGAGCTACTGGGACATAATATAGTAAATAGTTCTTATTCGTTTCTGAAAAACCGTCACCCTCATCTCAGTTAGCTTTTTCAAGTTCTGAATTGATAAGTGAATGTGATTCATTTATTAAGGACATTTTTTATTATATTAGTCTATCGAGAAAAAGTCAACAACTTATTTTGAAAAAATTGAGGAAGAACAAGTTCTTCCTCGTCTATTGTACCTGGAACTGCTGCCTTAATTCAATAAGTTCTTGATGATGATGATCAAAGAAAGAAATCATAAGCACTGACGCCTTCCTTTCAATCACACAATACGTTTTCTCCTCTCGTGCGCGCGGTAACAAGATACTACCCGGATTTACATATAAGATTCCATCAACAAATTCTACTCCGAGGACATGAGAGTGACCAAATAATACAATATCTGCGTTATGTTCTATTGCTTGATAACTTAAATTCATCAGTGACATTTTCACATTATACATATGTCCATGAGTGACAAAGAATGTGGTCCCTTTCACAGCGTGTACAATATCCTCCGGAAAGTCGCCGTTCCAATCACAGTTGCCTTTAACAGTTAGAAAGTGCTTTAACGCTTCGTCATGATTGGTTAGCTCTGAATCACCACAGTGGAACATCTCATCCACTTTCCCGTGGTAGAGCTGTTGTAATTCTAGCAGTGACTCAATTGAACCATGACTATCACTTACAACCAATACTCTCATTGAGTCGACGCCTCAGATAATAAAGCTGGTAGCTTTTTCTCTAGTTTCCGTAATGCATTTCCTCGATGGCTGATGCTGTTCTTTTCTTCTGGTGATAATTCAGCCATTGCTTTTCCTAAACTAGGCACAAAAAAGATCGGATCATAGCCAAATCCATTTTCCCCACGTTTTTCTGATAGAATTTCCCCCTCACAGCTTCCCTCAACCGTGAAAGAGTCCATCCCAGGTGCAGCCACTGCTAGCGTACAACAAAAGCGGGCCGTTCGCTGTTCAGCTTCTTTCTCTTTCAGTTTTTCTAATACTTTTTCCATATTGGCTTCATCGCTTTTTGCACCGCCCGCATAACGAGCAGAGTATACACCAGGTTCCCCGTTTAATGCATCGATCATTAATCCTGAATCATCAGAAATCACCATCGTCTGGTAGGTGTTGGCAATGGTTTCCGCTTTTAAGAGGGCGTTTTCAGCAAATGTTGAACCCGTTTCTTTTACATCGATAGCCCCTTCAATGTCAAGCAAAGTCTTGACATTGAAGCCGTATGGGGCAAACATACGCGTAAATTCTTTCGCTTTTCCCTTGTTTTTTGTAGCGATTAAAACCGTTTTCTTCATCAATTTCTCCTCCAACTCTAGACTATTTCAATCGAATAGCAATTTCTCCAAGCGCTTCTTTTTGAATTTCAAACAGTTCAGTTATACCTGTTTGAGCAGCAGCAAGCAACTCTTGCAGCTCATTCATTGAGAAGGTTGCTTCTTCCCCTGTTCCTTGTAGCTCCACAAATTCACCTGTCCCAGTCATGATAATGTTCATATCCACAAGCGCTTTAGAATCCTCTGCATAATTCAAATCAAGAACAACACCATGTTCTTTTACTGTTCCTACACTTGTTGCAGCTAAATAATCTTTTAATGGGAACTGTGGCAATTTTTTGTTGTCTTGCAATTGAGCTAAAGCATATGCAACAGCAACAAACGCACCTGTAATAGAGGCTGTTCTTGTTCCGCCATCTGCTTGTATGACGTCACAATCCACCCAAATCGTTCTTTCCCCTAGAGCTTTAAGGTCAACAACCGCTCTTAAAGAACGTCCAATTAAGCGTTGTATTTCCATCGTTCTGCCTGAAACCTTCCCTCTTGACGACTCCCGGATATTACGAGTTCCTGTCGCACGTGGCAACATGGAATATTCTGCTGAGACCCAGCCTTTTCCCTCACCTCGCATAAATGGGGGTACTCTTTCTTCAATACTTGCAGTACAAATCACTTTTGTCTCTCCAACGGTTATCAATACTGACCCTTCAGGATGTTTCAAGTAACCCGTTTCAATATGTATATTTCGTAACTGCGTCGATTCTCTACCGTCAATTCTCATTCTAGTCCCTCCGCTTATTACACTTTTTAAAAAAAAAGAGAAGAGGCGGCAGAAGCCAACCTCTTTCGCTTACCTTCTATATAGTATAACAAACTGACCCATTTTAAAAACTTATCGTATTGACTCTTTCAGGTCGAGTGACTGGTTCACTTAATATATCACCTTCTTCGTTAACGAGATCCCCTTCCCCGTTCACCAGTACGGACACTTTTTCAATTCCAGTTTGCTCGGTTAAGGATAGTACAAGTGAATTAAGTAGTTGAGTAGAAATTAGTTCCTCTTCAAAGCTGCCAAATATTGCTTCATTAAAATTTAAGGTTACTTCTCCATCGACAAGTTTAGGGTCATCTAGTAAAGCTACATCTGACATAAACCCGCTCACTAATTTGGATGTGTACGCTGGTCCATCAATCAGCTCCTCCACAACGGCTATTACGTTATCATTTTCAACGTTACTCACCCTTTTTGTCACAGGAACATAGTAAACTGATTCACCCTTTTGAGCTAAATAATACACTGTAACTTGTCTTGAATTAGTTAAGTCGACTACACCATTTGAGTCAAGATTAATACCCATCGTACGACTTAAACCATTCTTATTAATCGGCGTTCCATTGACAGGCATTTCTGTTAACGGGTAACCATTTACTCTGAGTTCAACTTTCTCCACTTTTTCAAACTGGGTTAAGGTCCAAGTTACTGCTTGTAAAATTTTCTCTTCATCCTCCGCTGCGTATTTCTCAAACTCTGGTGAAAAATCAGCGATGGCTTTATTTCCATCAATATTCACATCGACTGTTGTATCTGCTGGTAGCACGGCTCTAAATCCATTCGGTAGTATATTTGAAACAGGCCCGTTTGTCACCAAATACTCTAAGGCTTGCTTTGCAACACTTTCAACTTTCGGAAGCGACATCGTCTGAGAAACAACATACCCGTTTTCATCAATTAAATATAATTCCGTCATAATGGTTGCAGTTGAATCGTCTATTGAGCTTGTCACCGTATCTCCCTCTGCAGAATCAGTAGTATCCACACTTTCTTCTCCCTCTTCTAAGTAAGAGACATCCTCCTGTGGTGGATCTTGTTGTACTTTCTCATCTCCCCCGAATAATCCACACCCAGATAAATATAAAGATGAAGCAAGGACCATTACCGCCGTCACTTTAAATCGCTTCGACAAAGCTAACCCCTCCTAAGACAGTTTGTACTATATGTATACGAGCTTATCGCCAAAATAGACCGAGCGAATGAAAAAACTTCCCTCCATTTTGATGCACGTTTTGTAACTAAAGCGTAAGATAAGCGCAATGCACATAGGGCTAGACACTAATTCCCCTATTTTTAAAGTAACTATTTTCACAGCAATATCTTAAAACAATAAGGCTTTGTTAAGATTTAGGGTTGATATTGTGTAAATTCTGCTAAATTGTGCCATCCTTATCGTAAGAATATTACGGAAGAGGTAAGACAGATGGCCACATTAGCGAATATCTTAGCTGACGTTTCTTATTTAACAGACAAAGATAAAGAAAATCTATTGGAATTTCTTAAGCGTATTTTTACGCACGATGCTTCTCAACATGGTAACTTGATTGGTGAGCTTCGTGAAAATAAATTTACTAGTGGTTATCATTGTCGACATTGCGGAAGTGTGTCTGTTGTTCGATACGGTAAACGAAATGGTCGTCAAAGATATAAATGTAAGGATTGCTTTAAAATCAGCAATGACCTAACGAATACTCCACTATATCGGTCCAAAAAAGCTAATAAGTGGATTACCTTTATTGAATGTATGCTAAAAGGACTGTCTCTTCGCGAATCTGCTAAAATTGTCGGTGTTCATTTCACGACCTGTTTTTACTGGCGGCACAAGCTCCTATCTGCTTTGGCAAGGCAACAAACACCTACTTTTGAAGGCATTGTAGAAGCCGATGAAACCTATTTTTTAGAGAGCCGCAAAGGTAGAAATATCCTTACAGATAGAAAGTCTCGAAAACGTGCTGGTTCTGCAACTAAACGAGGTATTTCCTCTGAACAAGTATGCGTATTAATCGCAAAAGACCGTAATAAGAATACGTTATCCAAAGTAGTTGGAATGGGACGGATTCTAACTCAACAATTAGATGAAAATTTAACACATCTTCTACAAGAAGATGCTGTACTGTGCTCGGATGCCCATAGCTCTTACAAGTCATATTCTAAAGGAAATGGTATTCAACATATCATCATTAACGCTAGTAAAAAAGAGCATGTTAAACGTGGTATCTATCACATAAATAACATTAACAACTACCATTCTCGACTAAAGAAATGGATAAGAAAGTTCAACGGTGTATCAACGAAATATTTACAACTATACTTGATCTGGTTCCAGTTCCTTGAAAACCGTGAAATGGAAGCAGATTTGAGCAAAAAGAAACGGATGCTCTTTTTAGCCTGTATATTAGGCACTTGGGAAACAACAGACAGCTTACGATTAAGGGCAGAAGCCTTCTAAACCCTGAACATGCCAGGTTTTAGAAGATCAATCTTCAAAATCAACCTTTATCTCTAACAAAGCCAACAATAAAAAGATAATTTTAAGGACCTCTAATCGAATTTATTTAACGATATCAGTGACGAAATCGAAGGTTATTTGACATTTAAGATGAAAGCATACATCCATTCATACCAATGAAGGGTGCCTTGCGATGCTTCCATCGATTCTTTCAAATTTAGGAAGGAAATTGTTTATCCTATGCCTAAACAGGATAGGTGAACAAATGGATGCGCACTAGAACTCAACTGATTTTGAAGTTTTCAAGTATAGAATAACAACCAAGTTATTTACTTGGAACAAAAATAAAAACGCTGTAGATATGGAAATTCTCAGCGTTTTTTCTATAATATATTTTTATCCATTAATAAACTGTCCAGAAAGACCATTTTTCCATTAACGAATTCCCATATTTTTTTGCATTTTTATTAGCAATCATAATTTCTATATTATTTATCCTCGGGTAGCCGAATCGATGTAACATGAAAATCATCCCGTTGGAGCCAATCTGAGGCTATTACGGTAAAAAGCTTTTTAGATCCTGTTGTGAAAAAACAATGATGAGGAGGACTTTCTCCTTCTGCTAATGCATTCCGGTAATCTAAAATAGCACTTGCCTCTCTAGCCGTTTCATCTCCAGAACTGATTATTTTAACTTTTCTTCCCATTTCAGCTTGGATGACAGGCTCTAGTAATGGGTAATGAGTACACCCTAAAATAAGTGTGTCTAACTTTTTCGCTCGCAGTGGTTGTAGCGTCTGGGAGACGATTTTCTCAACAAATGTCCCCTCGTACTCACCTGATTCTACTAAAGGCACAAACTTCGGGCAGGCCAGTGCTAACACTGTTACTCTACGATTAATAGATTTTATAGCTTTTTCATAAGCTTTACTATTAACCGTCCCCACTGTTCCAAGGACACCTATGTTTCCCGAATAAGTATGCTTTAAAGCAGCACGAGATCCTGGAAGAATTACACCCAAAACTGGAATCGACAAAGCCTCTCGTATTTCTTTTAAGACCACGGCTGTCGCCGTATTACAAGCTATAATTAGCATTTTTATATCATATTGAAGTAAGTACTCTGTCATTTCCCAAGTGAATTGGGCCACTTCTTCTCTTGAGCGAGGTCCATATGGACAACGAGCGGTATCTCCTACATAATAAATTGTTTCGTTTGGAAGCTGTCGCATCACTTCTTTAGCGACTGTTAATCCTCCAACACCTGAATCCATAATACCTATGGGTTTATTCACAACTCATTCCCTCATTCTTATTTCATTTCTAGATAAAGCTTCTCGAGCTGATTCTTCAAGAGTCCAATTTCATCTATTGAAAAACCATTAAGAACATTTTGCAGATACATTTGTCTTTTTTCTATAACCTCCGCAATCATTCGCTCTCCTTTATCTTGAAGGTGAATCCGAACAACTCTTCGGTCCTTATCGTCTTTCACTCTCATAACTAGCAAACTTTTTTCCATTCGATCAACTAAGTCTGTGGTTGTACTACAAGCCAAGAACATCTTATTCGAAAGCTCCCCAATTGTCATATCACCATCCTCTAATAGCCATTGCAAAGCAATAAATTGAGGTGGAGTAATTGTATACTGGCTAAGAATTTCTCGTCCCTTTTGCTTAATAATACCTGAAATATATCGTAAATTTTTTTCTATATCAGAAACAGTATGTAATGTCTCGTCCGTAAAAACAGTTTCGTTACTCATCCTAAATGCACTCCTCAACACGTCATCACGAATACACGCCTATATGCCATTTTCTCTTTTTTTTAGTTAGAATTCAAGTGGATATTGCTATTTCCCTATGTAAGCCTCCAATACATAGCAAACCGGTTCCCCCAAATCGAAGGAACCGGAAAACATTAAAGCTTTAGCTCTCCCATGCGGAGAAGTTCTACCACAGCTTGTGAACGCCCCTTCACTCCAAGCTTTTGCATGGCATTGGAAATGTGATTTCGAACTGTTTTTTCACTGATAAACAACTCACTTGCGATCTCCTTTGTTGTTTTATCTTGGACTAACAGCTCAAATACCTCACTTTCCCTTTTAGTTAGTAATGGTTTATGTGCATAATCATTGTCCTTCAATTATTGTACCCTCCTTGCCTTCGCCAGCTTCAACCACGCGGGGATGGGTATAACGGTCGTCGTGATATTGTATGTGAGTTAGGCTAAGAGGGTGACGGTCTAACGATACAGAAATAATAAAATATTTATTTCAAGAAAAACTTAATGCGTTTTCACTTCGTATCCCATCCATTTTTTCTCTCATACCCTCTGTCCAAGGAGCCCCTTTTCCTGTTTTTTTCGACATTTGGACGATAGTTCCTCGACCAATAAAGCAAACTTCATTTTTTCTGTTTACTGACATATAATGCAAATCTACTGAAGATGTGCCTATTTTGAAAGCCTTTACATAAATATTTAAATCCTCGCTAAAAAATACTTGTTTCAGGAAGTCACACTGCAGATCGGCAACAACCGGAATATACTCATATGAAGGTTTTAACCATTCTTGCATAAATCCTAAACTTTTAAAATATTCAATCCGCGCTTCTTCAAAATAGATAAATGGAATCGTGTTATTCAAATGACCAAACATATCCGTTTCTGAGAAGCGAACTTTGACGGGGTGACTAAATTTAAATTCTTGTTTCCACTCTAATAAATCATCAATATACGCTATTTTTTTCACTATTATCCCTCCAGTTGAATGAACAATCATTCATTTTCTTTATTATACCCTTTATGAATTCAATTGGAAACTTCCTCGAACTTGGATTGGAGTAATTCATTTTTATTTATATTAATGAGTATGCCGTTAGCTCAGAAAGACTCACTGTTTCAGTTGATATAAGATTCTCTTCCTGACTTACAATATCGTTGAACTTTCAATTTCAAACTAGGTTATAGCTTTCCGCGGGGCGGGCGGTGAGCCTCCATGGAAGGTTC